>JACMJD010000642.1 GCA_014380825.1 Phycisphaerae bacterium
ACTTTCCGGTTCATGCCGCGATCGAGCTGGGTCATCGCGAGAACCTGCCGGTGCCGAAGCAGTATCTCAGAGCCTTTTGAACCGCAGATAAACGCAGATGTACGCGGATTGAAAGAAGACTCAATCAACCCGCGTTCATCTGCGTCCATCTGCGGTTCCACAAGTCCGTGCTTCGATTAGAATGCCCGGACCATGCACGCCATGCCGGTGATGATCGTCGTGTTGTGTTGTCTGGCGATCGCGTATCGGTATTACTCCGCGTTCATCGCCGCCAAGGTTGCGACGCTTGATGATTCGCGCATCACGCCCGCCGTCGCGATGGATGACGGGCAGAATTTCCATCCGACGAACAAGTGGGTGCTGTTCGGACATCACTTCGCCGCGATCAGCGGGGCGGGGCCGCTGATCGGTCCGGTGCTGGCGGCGCAGTTCGGCTATCTGCCGGGCCTGATGTGGATCGTGATAGGCGTGTGCCTGGCCGGCGCGGTGCAGGATTTTCTGGTGCTCGTCGCCAGCACGCGACGCGGCGGCAGCTCGCTGGCGCAGATCGCATTCAAAGACATCGGCAAGGTCGCCGGCACCGCAGCGACGGTGGCGATCCTGTTCATCATCGTCATCGCGCTGGCGGGGTTGGGGAAAGTGGTGGTGAAGGCGCTGGGTGGGGAGACGATCTCGTATCCGGCAAATAGTTACGTGGAGTTTCCGGATGACGCCTCCGTTCCTAGAGCGGACTCCAACGGCATCGTGACGATTCCGCGAGATACAAAGCTACAGTGGATTTCGTCTTCGGGCGTGATGCAGTCGATGATTTTCAGCGACAGTTTCAAGCTCAAAGTGCCGAGCGGCACGGCTCTGACAGCACAGGCGAATCCGTACAGCGGGCGCCCGGGTTTCTCAATTCCAAACGGTTCCGTCCGTCTCGTCCCCGGCAGTTCTTGGGGCACGTTCACGATCGCCTGCACGATTCCGATCGCGCTGCTCGTCGGGCTGTACATGTACAAGATCCGGCCCGGGCACGTCGTCGAGGCTTCCGTCATCGGCGGAGTACTGACGCTCGGCGCGACGGTGCTGGGCGGCTACGTCGCGAACTCATCCATCGCGCCGTGGTTCAATCTTTCGGCAATGGGCGTGACGTGGTCGATGGCGATTTATGGGTTCGTCGCCTCCGTGTTACCGGTGTGGATTCTGCTCTGCCCGCGCGATTATCTGTCGAGCTTTCTGAAGATTGGCACGATCGCGCTGCTGGTCGTCGGTGTGTTGATCGCCAATCCGAAGCTCGAAGCGCCGCCGATCAATCACGCGTTCCTCAACGGCGGGCCGGTGCTGGGAGCGACGGCGAAGATCTTTCCGTTTCTGTTTATCACGGTGATGTGCGGCGCGATCAGCGGGTTTCACGCGCTGGTTTCCAGCGGCACGACGCCCAAGATGATCAAGCGCGAGTCCGATGCCCGCACGATCGGTTACGGCGCGATGTTGATCGAAGGATTGGTGGGCGTGGTCGCGATGATCGCAGCCGCCACGCTGCCGATGGGGGATTACTTCGCGATGAACACCGCACTGGAAAAGGTGCCGGCGTTTCACGATCAGTTCGTGAAGATCGGCGCGCATATCGACAACCTGAACGTGTACGAAAGCCTCACGCAGGAGTCGCTGCGCGGTCGCACCGGAGGCGCGGTGACGCTCGCAGTGGGCATGGCCCACATCTTCGACGGTGCGATTCGACGATTCAGCGGCGCAAGCGCCGAGGCGCTGGGGGCGATGTGGAAGTACTGGTACCACTTCGCCATCATGTTCGAAGCGTTGTTCATTCTCACCACGATCGATACGGGCACGCGCATCGGAAGATTTCTGCTTCAGGAAGTCGCCGGTCACGCGCATCCAAAATTAGGGATTCGCGGCGGCATGCTCAGCGCGATCGTCAGCACGGGGTTGATTGTGTTCGGCTGGGCGTGGTTCATGAATTCCGATTCGTTCGACACGATTTGGAGGATGTTCGGCGTGGCGAACCAGATGCTGGCGGTCATCGCGCTAGCGATCGTGAGCGCATTCTTGTTCAACACCGGGCGATCGAAGTATCTATGGGTGACGCTCGTGCCGATGGCGATCGTGCTCACGACCACGACAACGGCGGCCGTCTACATGCTTAGCGGGCAGATCGACGGCATCACGACGCAACTGCAAAAAGAAAGTGCTGGCCGAAATACGAAGCTGCTGCTCAACTCGATCATGCAGGCCGGCGCGATCGTCATCGTCTTCGGCTGCGGATTGACGGTTGTTATCGCCGCAGCGGCGCGGGTGTTGGGAATCTCGAAAGACAACCGCCAAGACGCCAAGAGCTCCAAGGGAGGTGGAGAAGAACCGAAAGAAATCTAATTATGCTTCCGACTATGCCTAACTTGGCGCTCTTGGCGTCTTGGCGGTTCATCTTCCGATGGCCAAACTCA
>JACMJD010000643.1 GCA_014380825.1 Phycisphaerae bacterium
CGACGATCAAGTACAGCACTGTCCAGAACTGGTATCCCGGCGACCCAAAAACCGGCAAAGGCGGCATTTACAACTTCGTCACCAAGCGCGGCAAGTGCCTGGGGACCAATTCCAAGATCACCTGGACGCAAGTCGAAACCGGCAGCGCGATCACGTGGAAATATCCGAGCTGCATCCTGCAAGGCGACAACAGCGTTGGCGAGTTTTATAGCGTCGCGCTGACGAACAATTTCCAGCAGGCCGACACCGGCACGAAGATGATTCACATCGGGAAGAACACGAAGAGCACGATCGTGTCGAAGGGAATCAGCGCCGGTTTCGGCCAGAACACGTATCGCGGGTTGGTGAAGATTCTCAAAGGCGCCAGCAATTCTCGCAACTACACGCAGTGCGATTCGCTGCTGCTCGGCGACAAGTGCGGCGCGCACACGTCGCCGTATATCGAAGTGAAAAACACGACCAGCAAAGTCGAACACGAAGCCAGCACCAGCAAGATCGGCGAAGATCAACTGTTCTACTGCAAGACCCGCGGCATCGCGCTGGAAGACGCGGTGAACATGATCGTCAACGGCTTCTGCAAGGAAGTGTTCAAAGAGCTCCCGATGGAGTTCGCGGTTGAAGCGCAGAAGCTGTTGGGAGTGAGTCTGGAAGGCAGCGTCGGGTGACGCATGCCGAAGAAGGTAAGAGAACTGAAATCGTTGTTGCAGAGAGCAGGTTCATATGGCGACCCGCGAAAGGAAGTCACGGAGTTTGGGAGCATCCCACCGGGCTCGGTCGAGTAACGGTCAGCGGGAAGGACGGAGCGGACGCACCCCGGTACTTGGAGAAGCAAGTGCTTCAAGAAATCGCGAAAGTGGCGGGTCGGCCATAACGGCCAGTAATTACAGCATGTTTATTCAGTGGTCGGACGCCGACGGAATATTCATCTGTTCCTTGCCGGAGTGGGGCAGTGGGTCCAAAACGCACGGGTCAACCTATGAAAAAGCGGCTAAAGCGGGACGACAGGTGTTGAAAACCTGATCGAATGGTACGTCGAAGAACATCGGAAGCTTCCGAAGCCGAATAAGTTTGATGACCAGGACTGAGGCGGGTCGCACGTCCGACGCACGAGAAAAAGAGAAAACAGATGGCACTACTCGAAATCAAAAATCTCCACGCTGGCATCAAGGATCGCGAGATTCTTAAGGGTGTGGACCTTACGGTGAACGCGGGCGAAGTGCACGCGATCATGGGCAAGAACGGCAGCGGCAAATCAACGCTCGCGCAAGTGCTCATGGGCCGCGATGTGTATGAAGTCACCGAGGGCTCGGTGACGTACAAGGGTTTGGATCTGCTGGATCTCGCGACCGAAGAGCGCGCCTGCGAAGGCGTTTTCCTCGCGTTCCAATATCCGGTCGAGATTCCCGGTATCAACACAACGTACTTTCTCAAGGCCGCCGTCAATGCGATGCGGAAGTACAAGGGTTTGCCGGAACTGGATTCGGCCCAGTTGATCAAGCACATGAACGAGAAGATGCAACTGCTGAAGATGGATCCATCATTCGCCAGGCGCGCGATCAATGAAGGTTTCTCCGGCGGCGAGAAGAAGCGGAACGAAGTCTTCCAGATGGCCGTCTGCGATCCGACGCTTTGCCTGATGGACGAAACCGACAGTGGCCTGGACATCGACGCGCTAAAAGTCGTCGCCAACGGCGCTAATACGCTCCGTCGGCCCGATCGCGCGATTATCGTCGTCACGCACTACCAGCGCCTCCTGAATTACATCACGCCTGATTACGTACACGTGATGCTCGATGGCCGGATCGCGAAATCCGGCGGACCAGATCTCGCGCTGCAATTGGAAGACAAAGGTTACGACTGGATCGAAAAAGAAGTCGCCGCCGCGGTCTAAGATTTGGTTAAGAATGATCTGAGGTGTGAGTGATGACTGAGCTCGCTGAAGAAACCAAGACCTACCTCTCGAACTTCTCCCGGATCGAGAAGCAGGTGGGAGGCACGAAGCGGATGTGGCTCGACCAGATGCGCAAAGCCGCGATGGACCGCTTCTCGGAAGTCGGTTTCCCCACGATCAAAGACGAAGAATGGCGAACGACCAACGTCGCGCCGCTGGCGAAAATTCCGTTCAAGCCCGGCGAAAATGTTGAGCTGCACGGCGATGACATCGCCGCGTTCACTTTCGGTCACGACGCTTCGATCGAGCTGGTTTTTGTCAACGGCCACTTCGCGCCAAGCCTGTCGAAGTCGCGGAGTCTTCCGCCCGGCGTGAAAGTATCGAGCCTGGCATCCGCGCTCGAAACAGACGGCGATCTGATCGAACGGCACCTCGGCAAGACCGCCGACACGCAGACCAATCCGTTTGTCGCGCTGAACACCGGCTTTCTGCGCGACGGCGCGTTCGTTCATCTGTCGCGAGGCGTGACCGTGGAAAAGCCTATCCACCTCATGTTCGTCTCGACGCCCGGAGATGAGCCCACCGTCGCTCACCCGCGAATCCTGATCATCGCGGATGACAATTCCGAAGCGACGTTTGTAAAGAGCTTTTTCAGCACCACGGATGGCGCACCTTTCTTCGATAATGTGGTCACGGAGATTGTGGTCGGCAGCGATTGCAGGATCGATCTAACGAAGCTCCAGGAAGACAGCGTCGACGCTTATCACGTTTCAACAACCCAGGTGACGCTCGGCCGCGCAAGCAAGTTCGTCGCGTATTCCGCGACGCTGGGCGGAAAGTTGACGCGAAACAATTTGAATGTCGTGCTCGCCGGCGAATACGCCGATGCGACGCTCAACGGGCTGGTGCTCGTGAATGGCGATCAGCATTGCGACAACCACACGCTGATCGATAACGCCGCGCCGAACTGTCCGAGCTACGAACTCTACAAGCACGTGTTGAAAGATCGCGCCAGCGCCGTGTTCAAAGGGAAAATTCTCGTCCGCCAGATCGCGCAGAAGACCGACAGCAAACAGACGAGCAAGTCGCTGTTGCTGAGCGACGACGCGACGA
>JACMJD010000644.1 GCA_014380825.1 Phycisphaerae bacterium
GGTCAGGAGATACAACATCGCGTTGTTCCTAACCTCTACCCTCCGTCCTCTACGCTCTTTCGTTACTTCAGCCCGAGCAGCCCCGCCGCCAGAATCGCGGCGGCGGCGAAGAACACACCGAGCTCGGCCATGTGAGAAGCAACCGTGACGACTTTCGACATTCTCGTATCCTCCGTCAGCGACTGCCGGTAGTAGCCACCTCGGCAGCAATCGAAATCGCGCCAACGACGCACGATCCCGATGCTAAAGAGATCGACCGGCCAGGGGCATCGCCTTCGTGAAAAGTGGAACGCCTGAAGTAACAATCAAATAAAACAGCGGTTGGTGCGGTCGCCTTGTGAGGATCCTGCGGAATAGTCGGAATACCGGCGAGTTATCGGACCAACCCACGCTCAATCCGACAGGTTATCGGACTTGAGGTTAGGGTAATTACGCCCGAAATTCAGGTCCGGTTCGTCAGTTGGCGTTGCAGGTCTGTGCGAATTTGCGCGCGGATTGGGCATGAACCTTGCGAGAACAGTGCCGCCACGATCGATTCGATGGTGGCGGCGCCGCACGAAGTTCAGGACGCCTCGAACTTGATTAGAGCGCGCCACCCTGCGTGTTGAACGCCTGATCGATCAGCGAGTAGTCGTCGAAGTCGACGATGCCGTTGCCGTCGACGTCGCCGTTGAGCCAGCCGGTGCGGTTGTTATTGAAGCCGGCATCAATGCTGCTGTAGTCGTCGAAGTCAACGATGCCGTTGAAATCGACGTCGCCGTAGTACGTGTACTTCACGAGCACGGCGGTCGTATCGGTCGTCGCCCCGCTGAACGTTCCGCCTGGATTGAGCGCCAGATACGCGCCGGATTCGATCGCGCCGAGTGTCGTGTTCTGCGGACTGGCGTTTCGGGCGCTGGTCGACGTGATGCCGCTCGTGCCGAGCCAATTGCCACCGTTGCGGGCAGCGTTGATCTGCGATTGCGTTGTGCCCAACTGCGTGCCGCCGGTGTAATCGATCACCAGATCGTTGTCGTTGAGATCAAGCTGTCCGCCGATCGTCAGCGAGTTGACGACGAGCACTTTGTTGCCGCCCGTTGCGAGCGAGCCGGTGCCGTTGATCACGAGCGGACGCGACGTGTAGCTCACGCCCGCGCCGGTGAGGCTGAATGTCGCGCCGATCGGAATCGTCGCGTTGCCGGATCCGGTCATCGTTCCACCGTTCCACGTCAGGCCGCCGGTGAATGTGGCGTTGCCATTGCCGGTGAATGTGCCGCCCGTCAACGTCACGGGCGAGTTGAACGTCGACGCCTGCGCCACTGAAAGCGATCCGGTAATGTTCAGCGCTTCGCTCGAGTTCACGCTCAACACCGACTGCGCCCCGGCGACGGTGATCGTTGGATTGCTGCCGACGTTGACGGTCACCGCGTCGCCGGCGCCGGGCACGGCATTGTTGGTCCAGTTCGTGCCCTGGTTCCAGTTCACGCCATCGCCCAGGCCGGTCCAGGTCCCGTTAGCAACCGACTGTTGCGTGATCGAAAGCGCAGCATTGTTGATGTCGAAGAAGATGTTGCCGATCGCTTCGACCTTGA
>JACMJD010000645.1 GCA_014380825.1 Phycisphaerae bacterium
CCGAGCAGATCGACGGTGAACGCGAAGCCTTCCTTGTACAGTTTCTTCAACACCGGCAACGCCTCCGCGGCGTTCGTGCCGACGATGAAACGCTGGGCCATGTCGGTGACGTTCTTGCGAATCTGATTCGCGGCGATGCCCTGGCCAAAACCCAAACCACCAGCGGCGATCTTCAAGGCCGCGCCCATTACAACGCCCAGCTCGCGGCCTTCTTTCAGCAGATATTCTTTCAGATGTCGCGTGACTTGTTCGGTCGTCTGCAAACTCGGCAGCACGTCGACGAAGCGGAATAGATCGATCTTGAAATTCGGATCGCGCATCGCCCAATCGAGGATGCGGCCTTGCCAGTAACCCTTGTTGAATATCCCCGGCACTTCGCCCTGCACGCGCCCCCACAGCTCTCGGCCGAGCTGTTGAACGCGCTGATCGGTCGAACTTGACGATGGCGGTGTGATGATTTCGTTAGGCATAAAAAACGTGGCGTGGGCGTCTCGCCCGCGCGCTGGTCGCTCAAGCGACAAATGCACGGGCGGGACGCCCATGCCACAATAATTCTCCACTACAGCTTCGCAAACGCATCGAGCGCTTTTTCGATGTGATGCGATTCAAGCGCCGCCGACACCTGCACGCGCAATCGCGCTTTGCCCTGCGGCACGACTGGATATCCAAACGCCACGACCCACACGCCCAGCTCAAGCAGACGTTTGCTTTTGCGAATGGCCTCGGCCGTGTCACCGATCATGATCGGGATGATCGCGCTCGGCGATTCACCCGCCTCGAATCCGCGCGCCTTCAAACCTTCGCGAACCGTCTTCACATTCGCGTGCAGCTTGGCCACGCGTTGCGGTTCGCGCTCGACGATCTCGATCGCCTTGTTCGCGCTGTACGCAACCGTCGCCGGAAGCGCATTGCTGAACAAGCTGGGGCGAGCTCGCTGCGTGAGCAGATCGATCACGTGCTGTTTGCCCGCGACATATCCGCCGGCCGCGCCACCCAGGGCTTTGCCGAGCGTGCCGGTGATGATGTCGATGCGGTCGTCGCCGAACAGGTTGTAGTGCTCGACAGTTCCGCGTCCGCCGTTCCCAAGCACGCCGACGCCATGCGAGTCATCGACGATCAGCATCGCGTCGTACTTCTTGCACACGTCTGCAAGTTGAGGAAGTTTCGCGACGGCGCCTTCCATGCTGAACACGCCGTCGGTGATCACCCAGCGAACTTGCTTGTCTTTGTATTTTTTGAGCTTCGCTTCCAGATCGTCCAGGTCGCCGTGCTTGAAAACGGTTCGTTCCGCGCGGGCCAGGCGACAGCCGTCGATGATGCTGGCGTGATTCAGCTCGTCGCTGATCAGCACATCCTCCGGGGCCGCGGCGGTTGGGATGATCGCTTCGTTCGCGTTCCACGCGCTGACGTATGTGAGCGCAGCCTCGGTGCCGGAGAATCGCGCGAGAGTTTTTTCGATCGTACGATGGCAACCCAGCGTGCCGCAGATAAATCGCACCGATGCGGTGCCCGCGGCGTAATCTCTCAAACCCTGATGACCCGCTGCCACGACCTCCGGATGCGATGCCAGCCCAAGATAATTGTTCGAGCAAAGTACGATCACTTCGCCCACGCCTTCGAGCTCAGCTGTCGCGCCCAGCGGGCCCATCACATATTGGAGGTGTTTGTACTGGCCCGTGTCGCGAAGGTTCGCGAGGAGCTCTTGCGTGCGCTTAGTGAAGTTTGCGTTGGGCATATCCTGTATCACGGGCGTCTCGCCCGTGCCGACAACACGCACGGGCGAGACGCCCGTGATACGAATTCACTGCGGGATTTGCATCACGACCTTGATCGCTTCTCCGCTTTGCATCAGCTTAAAGCCGCGCTCGAAATCGTCCAGCGGGATCTGGTGCGTGATGATCTTGTCCAGCTTGATCTTACCCGAGAGCAAAAAGCTTTCGACCTGATACCACGTCTCGAACATCAAACGTCCGTTGATGCCGAGCACCTTCGCGCCTTTGAAGATGATGTCGTTGGCCAGATCCAGCTCAACCGGTTTGCTGGAGATGCCGAGCAGTGCGGCGGTGCCACCATTTCGGAGAGCGGTAAATCCTTGCTTGATCGCGCGGGCGTTGCCGCTCATTTCGAGCAGTACTTGCGGGCCGATGCCGCCGGTCGCTTCGCGCGCTTTGATTGGCCAATCTGCGTCGGTTGCTTGATAGGCGATATCGGCGCCAAGTTCGCGGGCGATTTTCAGGCGGCGATCGTCGCGATCGGTCACGATAATTTTCTGCGCTCCCGCCGCCCGCGCGATCGGGACAGCCATCAGGCCGATGATGCCGACGCCGGTGATCAGCACGCTCTTCCCGCTCACGCCCGCGGCCATCACCGTGTGCATCGCATTGCCGAGCGGATCGAAGATCGCGGCCACATGATCCGGAATATCCGCATGCACCGGCCAGACGTTTTCTTCGGGGATGGAAATGAATTGCGCGAACGCGCCGTCGCGATCGATGCCGATGATGTCGACCTTCTCGCAGATGTGCATCTGCCCGGTGCGACACGGCTCGCACACGCCGCAACCGATGTGGCCTTCGGCGCTCACGCGCTCGCCCACTTTCGTGCGAAGCACGGCGTCGCCGATCTTCACCACTTTGCCGACAAATTCATGGCCGATCGTGATGCCGACCGGGATGCGGTTACTCGACCATTCGTCCCATTCGTAAATGTGGCGATCGGTGCCACAGATGCCCGCATGCGTGACGGCGATCAGCACATCGCGCGGGCCGATCGACGGAATGGGCGCTTTTTGATCCAAGGTCAAGCCCGGCGCCGGGCTGGTCTTTTTCAGCGCAACCATCGTCGCGGCGCCGGTAGATTTCTTGGCCATGGTGGCGGTCGGAGGCATCGGAATCATCTCCTATTTATCGAACACGCAGTCTTGTATACTAGATGCCAAGTTACGATTTGCAAGATTTTGATTCCAGTATAATGGACGGTCAAATTTGGCCGGCATGCGTCACTTTTCCAAGCGGTGTCATCCTGAGCCGTATTCGGCGAAGGATCTAGCTTCAAATGTCCGGCCAGATGCTTCGCGGCGTACGACTCGACTGAGCTCGTCGAAGTCCGCTCTGCATGACACGCGTGCAAACCGATCGAACGCATGAAAAAGACATCGACCAACAGCAAGATTCGCACCACCGGCCAAGAGCCCGACTCGATCAGCGGCCAGCTCTGCGATCGTGTGCGGCAGCTTCGAAAGAAAAAAGGCTGGACGCTCGAACAATTATCGGCGGCGTGCGGCGTGAGCCGGTCGATGCTCAGCCAGATCGAACGCAACCAGGCGAACCCGACGCTCGGTGTGGCATTTCGAATCGCGCAGGCGTTTGGAATGTCGCTGGGCAATCTGGTGGACGTGCCCGATGCCACGCCATCGATCGATGTGATACGCGCGGACGATCGCACGTATCACTATCGTCAGGAAAAGGATTGCCGCTTGCGAACGTTGTCCCCACTGCACCTGGAAAAGGACGTGGAGTTTTATGAGCTGACGCTGAAACCGGCCGGCATGCTGCGGAGCGCGCCGCATTTCGGCGGCACTCGGGAATTTTTAACCGTGCAGCAAGGATCGGTGCGTCTGAGCAGCAACGATGATTCCTGCGAGCTGCATCGCGGCGATTCAGCGCACTACCCAGCCGACGTCCCGCATTCGATCGAAAACGTCGGCAAACAAGAGGCGGTTATCTTTCTGGTGGACATTTATCGCGGAGGATAAATGCGAATCAGAAGTGCGGCCCTTCGAAAAGCTCAGGACAGGCCACAAAGGCACGAAGGACACAAAGGAAAAACAAGAACTGATTTATCGGCTGCATTTTCTTACGAATTCCTTCGTGCCTTCGTGGCTGATTTCGTTTTGCATTCGACGTACAATCGGTCAGGCTCAACAGTTACCTCGGAGAATCAACCATGACCGTCGCTAATCTAACGAAAGATCCGATCGCAAAGAAGCCCGGCGAGAATGACAATCCGCTGGGGCTCAAGGGTGTCGATCATATCGAGTTTCTCGTCGACAACGCTGACGAGTGGTCGGCCTATCACGAGAGCAAGCTTGGCATGTATCGCCGGGCGTATGGCGATCCATCGACCGGATTGAAGGGCCGCAAGGCGTTTGTCGTCGGCCAGGGTCGCGTGAACTTTCTGTTCGCGGAACCGGCCGGGAGTGGACCCGAGGCGGATGCGATCCGTGCGCACATCGCCAAGCACGGCAATGGCGTGAAGGACGTTGCGTTTCGCGTGAAAGATGTCGCTGCGTCATTGGCGGCCGCGAGCAAGGCGGGCGCGAAGGTCGTTCGATCGCTCGATTCTAAAGACGGATTCACGGGCGGATCCATCGCTGCGTACGGCGACACGATTCACACGTTCATCAGCCGCACCAATCACGCCCAGTTCGCGCCCAATTACGTCAACATGCCCGGCGGCGTGGAAGAGGGTGAAATCCAGTTCATGATGATCGACCACATCGTCGCGAACGTCGAGCATATGAACGACTGGGTGGAATATTATCACCGCGTTTTCGGGTTCGATGAGACGCGACACTTCGACATCAACACGGGCAAGAGCGCGCTGATGAGCAAAGTTGTCGGCCCGACCGAGGGTTACGTCAAACTGCCGATTAACGAGCCCAGCAGCGAAAATTCCCAGATCCAGGAATTTCTCAACGAATACAAAGGCCCCGGCGTGCAGCACATCGCGTTGCTGACAAACGACATCATCCAAACGGTAGGCGAGATGCGGAATCGCGGCATGAATTTCCTTGATGTGCCCGATACATATTACGAGTTGATGCCCGGCCGAGTTGGCGAGATCAAGGAGAACATCGAGCCGCTGAAGAAACTGCGAATCCTGGTCGATCGCGATCGCGCCGATGGCTACCTGCTGCAACTGTTCAGCCAGCCGATCTTCGATCGACCAACATTGTTTTACGAGGTGATCCAACGCCGAGGAAATTCCGACGGCTTCGGCGAAGGAAATTTCACGGCACTGTTTGAAGCGATCGAGCGCGAACAAGCGAAGCGCGGAACGTTGTAATCGACGCAAATGCGACTAGCGACAGTCTACGACAAGATCTCCAACGAACCGCGCCCGGTATTCGAATTACCAGGCGGGCAGCGGGTGGAGCTGCGCGAACTGTTTCGCGTGGAGTCGCCGTCGACGCTGCCACCAGACGCCGCCGGCGCCGATGCCGCGGATGCGGAATTGGCCGAGGTTCCCTTGTACTTCACGGACCTGGCCAAGACGGTTGAGTTTCTCGATGACGTGATAGACGCGGTGCGGCAGTGGTCGCGGCAGCAGTCAGAACATGCGGATGCTCAAGGTGAACCGCGCACGACGACGCGCGTCGATCAGATGCCGTTTCTCCCGCCCGTGCCGGTCGTGCGGAACTTCCGCGAGTTCGACGCGTTCGAGCAACACGCCAAGGCCTGGCGAGCGCGACACGATCTGAAACTTTCGCCCGCGTGGTATGACGCGCCGTCGTTCGCCTTCGCGAACGGGGCCGCCCTGGTCGGACATGAGAACCCCGTTCACGCGCCCGCCGATTCGGACGAGCTGGACTACGGACTGCAAATCGCCGCGATCATCGGTCGCGGCGGGCGCGACATCCGCCCCGCCGATGCGTGGAAACACATCGCCGGCTTTACGATCGTCAACAGTTTTTCGGCGCGCGATGTCGAGCGGCGAGAGATCGCTATCGGCGTTGGTCGAGCCAAGTCGCGCGATTTCGCGACGGCGGTCGGACCGTATCTCGTCTCGCTGAATTCGCTTCGCGATCGAATCGATGCCGACGATCGCCTGCACCTGGCGATGCGAGC
>JACMJD010000646.1 GCA_014380825.1 Phycisphaerae bacterium
CCCGCGTGCGGCGATCCAGTCCCTGATCAATTCCGCCCGCGCCGGCGGTGCTTGGACAGGCAGCGGGATCACGTCATCCAACGCCTTCAGCGCCAATCCGAAGAACAAGACACTGGGCGTGATGGAAGCCAGCGAGTTCAAATCGCTCTACGGCGACGCCGCGCTCTTTGGCGGCCAAACACTCGATTCCACCGCGATCCTCGTCAAATACACCTACTACGGCGATGTGGACTTCAACGGCGTCGTCGACTTCGACGACTACAGCCGCATCGATGCAGGCTTCAACGGCAACAAGACCGGCTGGTTGAACGGCGACGTCGATGACAACGGGACCGTCGACTTCGACGATTACTCACTGATCGATCAGGCGTTCAACACACAGGGTCAGGCATTACGTCCGCTCGCCGGACCGGCGCCGGACGTGAAAATGGGGAAGAAGTTCGTGAGTTCAAATTGAGAATGGCGAGGCGCTCGATTGAAGAGCAGCGCCCTCGCACGACTGCGCTCCGCCGAGACCTTCAGTTCAACTAACTCGCTCTTGCGAAGTGCGCTGCTTCACTTCTCGCACGCGCGGAGTCAACCGCCTTCGCACGACCAACATCATCTCGCAAAAAATTGATCGCGCTTCTCACGTGATTCTTCTTGACCGCGCGTGCGCGCGTCGGCACATTCTGTTTCGGTTGGGGCGCGATGTCTCGGGCGAGTCGCGTTCCTTAGTCTGGCGCGGGAACCGATCTTCACGTTCTGTCGAGTTCCCTCGATTTATTACTGCTCTTCGTGTCCGCGCGCTCGCGTTGCGTCGTGCGGAGAGCGCGGTCCCTTTTCGCGCGGCTCGCCCTGACGTGCTCGGCGCACGCTCGCCCCCACCTCTTGCGCCGGCCGCAGGTTCGCGAACGCGCCTGGGAGATTCTTCTATGTCTCGCCGTGGTTGTCCGGCTTTGCGTCGTTTTTTTCCTCGCTTGTTTCACATCTGGCTCGCGCCGCTGTTGCTGGCGCCGGCGATCGCGAACGCGCAGCTCATCGTTGGGGTCGATGATGCGACCGAAGGCATCTGGAACATGAACCCGAGCAATAACTCGGTCCAGACGTTCCTTCCCGGTCACGCCGGCACGTCGCTGGCGACCGATGAAGTGAACAGAATCCTGTACTTCATGTCCAACACGGTGCAACTGTGGAAGTGGGACTACAGCACGCCGGGCAACACGCCGGTGTTCATCGCGAGCCTCACCAGCGCGACGAGTTCGCCATTCATCTCGATGAACGGCATCGGTTTCAACAGCGCAAACGGCAAGTTGTACAGCTCGCGTTCGCTTCAAAGCGGTTCCGATCCGGAAGGCTTCTACGAGATCGACCCGGCTACCGGGATCGCGACGAACAGAATTGCAACGCCCGCCGCGACGTATGACTGGGGCGGGATCGATCGCGATGCATCGACCGGCAGGTTTTTCGCGAACGGCGACCCGGGCGTATCGGGCACATCCACGCCGGGCATCTTCGAAGTCAACTTCACGACCAACACGTTCACGCAGATCGCGCCCTATCCCGCCGGCGCGACGGACATGGATGGATTGGCGGCTGGCAACGGCAAGATTTACATGGTGGAAGACCGCGCGGTGCAGGCCGGCGGAAGGATCCACGTCTACAACACGATCACCGGAAGCTACGAAGCGCCGCTGATGGTGCCATGGTTTTTCACGGAAACGTTCAGCGGCGGCACCTACTCGCCCACCCTGGCGGCGGCGCTGGCGCAGGTGCCGGAACCGACGACCGCCGGCGCGCTGGCGGTTGGTGCGACCGCGCTCCTGGCAAGACGTCGTCGAAAGAAAACGCGTCGCCGCGCCGCAACGCTCGTTGCGGGCGCCGTCGCGGTGGGCAGCGTCTGCGCGACCGATGCGAACGCGCAACTGGTGATGGCCACCGACGGCTTGAACGAGGGCATGTACATGACGGATCTGGCCACGGTCCGCCCGACCAACCAGTTCCCGCTGCCGGCGAACATCGCAACGTGGCAGCAGATCTTCGCCGGCCGAGCCATTCGCGGGATGGCTGCCGACGAACCGAACCGAATGCTGTACTGGCTCGATCAAACCGTCGAAGGCGCACAGGTCGCGTCCACGCTGTGGAAGATGAGCTACGACACGCTGGCGCCGCAGAGAGTTGGGATCGTTCGCAACGCAACCAGCGGCTTCGACATGGGCTTCATGGGCCTGGCGATCGACACGGTCAACCAGAAGATGTACGGGACGTACAACATCGGCGGAACGCCCGGCGAAGGCATTTACGAGATCACGAATTATCTAACGCCATCCGGCAATTCCGTCTCCGCGTCACCGCGGCTGCTGTACAACACGCTGCCCGGTGGCGAGACCGCGTATGACCTGTCGAGCCTCGATTACGATCCGGTGACCAACAAGGTATACGGCATCAACAATGACGGCGACCAGCTCGGTCGCGGGCTTTACAGCTTCGACCTTGCCGGCGGAACCATTGCGCTGATCGTCAAAAGCCCCGACTACCGCCGCATCGAAAACGACTTTGACGGCCTAGCCACTGGTGGGGGCAAGGCGTTCTTCACCACCGACGAAGAAGGCTTCGTCTACGTCTACGACTTCGCGCTCAGCACTTTCACCGACTTCCTCTCGCCCGTCCTCGAGGGCGATTTGTTCGGCGGCGCCGCGTACGCGCCGGGCCTCGTGCCCGAGCCCACAGCGTTGGCAGCGCTGGCATTACCCGCTATCGGTCTGCTGCGCCGGCGAAAGCGCAATTCAACGAATCGGGAAATCAACGTTTCTAACTTCGGATTACTTGGGAGAAGAAATATGCGTCATCATCATGTTTGCACTGTTGCTGCTCTGGCCGTCGCCACCGGCATTTCGTCGATGGCTTTGGCGGCTGTCGAGGTCAAGCCGATCGTCCTGGAAGGCTACAACGTGCCCGGCGTTGGCAACATCCAAAGCGGATTTGGCGCGTCGGAGACGCACGCCGTCAACAACAGCGGACGATGGGTGGTTGAATCCGACACTGACAACGCGAACACTGACACCGACGGCGTCATCGTAACCGGCACGGGCTTCAGCCTCCCGCCGCTCACGCTCCTGCTCCGCCACCAAGATGCGGTGACCGCACCGGCGGGCGCGACGATCAGCTCATTCGATTCGGTCACCATCAACAACAGCGGCAACAGCGCGTACAACCACTTCCTCGACTTCACGACCGGTGGTAACGACGACTCCGGCGTGTACTTCAACAACACGCTGGTGATCCAGGAGAGTTCGTTCGCCACGGCGTCGGGCTTGTCCGCTGACACGCCGTACATCGGCTTCAACGACGTGAAGCTCAATAACAACAATCAGATGATGTTGATGGGTAACGTCGATGATTCGGCGATCGCCTCGACCGTGGACAACGTCCTAGTGCGCATCGAGCCCGGCACGTTCGCGCAAACGCTCTACGCGAAGGAAGGCGACTCCTTCTTCACGTTCGCCGCAACAGGCTTCACCACCGGCGTTCATAGCAGCGCCTTTAACGACAGCGCCCAATACCTCACGTCAGTGGACACCGCCGACG
Source organism: Phycisphaerae bacterium (assembly GCA_014380825.1). The sequence goes on from JACMJD010000646.1 coordinate 3,568, forward strand.
CGAACACGGCTACCGACGGCGCCGTCATTCGCTTTGACGGGCCCAGCGGGCACGTGGTGCTGGCGCGCGAGGGATCGCCTTCAGCGGTTGCCGGACGAAACTGGGGCACGATTTTCGATGTACCCCTGGACATGAACAACTCCGGCGCCTGGGTCATGCGCGGCGACTTGGACGGCGCCACAACCGATGACAGCCTCATCGTCAAGAACGGAACCGATGTCATCGCCCGCGAAGGCTCGAGCCTTGCTTCGATCGGCGGCGTATTCACGTTCACATCGTTCGGCACCGGCGGTGTCGCGATCGA
>JACMJD010000647.1 GCA_014380825.1 Phycisphaerae bacterium
ACCAATCGATTCGCCTCGGCGAACGCGCTGACCAAGTGGGTCATCCCGCTCTTGTCCCAGCCATGCTCGAAGCTGCGGCGGATGCTCTTGCCGTCGATCGCGATCAGACGTGTGCCCTGCTGTTGGTGCTGATCTTTCAGCGAGGCCATCCAGTTGCTGAAGCAGCGCTCGAACGCTTCAGGATCGATCCGCGCAAAGACGCGTCCAAACGTGTCGTGGCTGGGCACGCCGTGCGCCAGATCCAAAAACGTGCTGAGCCACGCTCGCTTCGATTGAGCGAACATCGCCACGTCGACCCAACTGTCCGCCCCGCAGATCACCGCGCAGATCGCGATGGCGAACAGGTCGACCAGCCGATGAACATGGTTCGCTGCTCGCGGATCGGGCAGCTCGTCAAAGAAGCGCAGAAAACCTCCGGTCGCTTGGGCGTCCATGCGCAAGCTCCTGTGTGAAGACCTTGGTATCAAGTCTTCGCGGAGGCCTCCGCGACCGATCGAGATGTCATAGCAGATTGCTCACCGTGGCGCGATGCCTAACACGCGCCGAACTTCATCAGCCGATGTGTCACGTGCGATTGCCCTGGGTGAGGTGACGAACCAGGGCGATTGCATCTGACCGTTACGCGCGGCGATCGCTTACTGTCATTCTGCCCCGCCACATGCGATTGCCCTGCCGGTTAGTGCTGTTCACCTTAGGATGGTGATTTGTGAAGCGCGGTATTGCAATCTCGTCGATCGACGACCCACGGATCGCGAACTATCGCGACGTGAAAGATCGCGAGCTGGCCGTGATGAGCAACGACCTGTTCATGGTGGAGAGCGAGCAGCTCGTTCGGCGGTTGTTGGCCAGCTCGTTCGAGGTTGAGTCGGTTCTGGTGACCGAAAAGCGCGCAGCCGAGATCGCGGCGCTCGTGCCAGCGAACGTTCCCGTTTTCATCGCAGCCGCCGAAGTGGTGAATCAAATCATCGGGTTCAAGTTTCACTCCGGCATGATGGCGATCGCGCGGCGGGGGACGTCGCCGACGCTGGAGGAAGTCATCGCGGACAAGCAGCGCGCGTTGATCGTCGTTTGTCCGGAGATCGCGAACACGGAGAACCTCGGCAGCATGATCCGCATCGCCGCGGCCTTCGGCGCGGATGCGATGTTGATCGGCGAGCGGTCGTGTGATCCGTTCTTTCGCCAGAGCGTCCGCGTGTCGATGGGGGCGGTGTTCAAGCTGCCGATCGTGCGATCAACGAACATCATCGCGGATCTCCGTTCGCTTCACGAGCGCGGCGTCGAGCTGGTCGCGACGGTGCTGGATGAATCCGCCGAGGCGCTCGGCGACGTGAAACCACCACCGCGCGTGGCGGTTCTGTTCGGCAACGAAGCGCAGGGATTATCGCCCGACCACATTGCGCTGTGCGGCCGGCGAGTGACGATTCCGATGAAGCTGGGGACCGACTCGCTGAACGTCGCGGTGGCGGCGGGGGTGTTTTTGTATCACTTCTCGCGGTAACGCTACGCGGTGAGATCGAGATGCGGCGGCTCTTCGTCCGGCTGATCGTTGGTGTTCGAGAACTGTTTCGTGGTGCCGCGTTTTTTTCGAGGGTCGTGTCGCGTGTCGTCATCATGTACGCCGGCAACGGCGTCCGTGCTTTCGACTTCGTGCACAAATACATCCGCGCCTTGTTGCCCCGCGTTCTTCTTGAGCTCTTGTGTGCGGCGCACCTGGTTCACGCGCTCGGCGGATTGCTGGCGCTGCGCTTGAGCGGAAGGCAGGATCGCGCCGGCAAATGGATTCAGTTCGCTCATGATCGATGAGGGGCACTCAAGCCCCTCATCAACTGATATCGGCACATTTCCATCTGACTTGGGCAGGAAAAGCCGGGAAATCCCAGAAAAGATAACGGCCCGAAACGCATGAGGCGTTCCGGGCCGGCTGGGGCTCAAACAAATGGGAGAAACTCAGTTCACCGACCTTCGGTCTCGGCTCCCGTCGTCGCGGTTTCGCCGCCGGGCATCAGGCTCGGCGGGACGATCTGCGATGCGATCTTCGTGTACAGCTTCGACGGATCGACCGGCTCATACTCGGTCGGCGTGATGATGCGCAGGCTCAGTTGCGCGTCGGTCTGCGGTTCGCCTTTCACGCCGATGAACTGGCCGATGAACGATCCGAGCTTGCCGTCGTCGCTGCGGAGATAAACCACCGTGCGCCCGTTGGCTGGATCGGTCAGACGGAAGAGCGTTGACGGGCCGGCTTGCAGGCTGCTCGCCCGCAGCACACCGACGGCCGCGAAGTACTTCATGTCGGCGGCGCGGAGTCGCTGCTCGAGCTCTTCGCGCTCCGCCTTGAGCGCGACTTGCCGCTGCTTCATGTCTTCCTGCTGCTTCATGACCGCGACGAATTCTTCTTTGTCCTTCACGCGCGTTTTGAGATACCCGGTCTTCGCCTCGGCCATGCGACGCATGGTTTCCGGAAGACCCGAATCCGCTTTCGCCAGGCGCTCATAACCGGTGAGCATCGACGCGATGTCCTGCTGATCGAGCGACAGCTTGGTCATGTCGGCGTAGTCGGTTTCGAGCTTGTCGAATTCGCCCTCGGCATCCGCCAGCCCTGCGGGTTGGGTGGACGGGCCGGTGGTTGGCTGCGTGGTCGCGTCGGCGAACTGTGGGTTTTCGACGATCGCCGTGTCGTTCGACGTCGGATCCGTTGCCTGCGGCTGCGAGTTCTCAACCGGCGCGTTTACGGCGACTGGTTTGTCATCCATTGGCTGCGCCGTCGGATCGATCACCTTCGTCGCGTCGACGTACTGCTTGTTCACATAAAAGAACACACCTTCCGGCGGCTTGATTTTGAAGTACTCATCCTGCTCGCCCATGATCTGCACGGGTGACCCCGGCTCGAGCTTCGTCGCGACTTTCGCCTTCATGCCATTGAGCTGGCTGCCGACGCGGACGTACAACGTGTTGGTGACCTTCCCCACGCTGCCGTCGCCGTGACGGTCGACGTACGCCTTGGAGACGTAACAGAAGCTTCCTTCTGGCGGGACGATCTTCAGCCATTCGAAGCGCAGCCCGACGACCGTGACCGGCGCGGCTTTGTCGAGCTTCATCACCGGGTAATCGTTGTCGCTCGGCCCGGAGCGCACGTACACCGCGTTGGCGTTGATCAGCCCGGCGGCGTGATATTTGGAGTTCTCGATGCTCGGCTCGGCGACGTCCTGCGCGCGGAGCGCGACGCTGACTAGCAGCAAGAGCGAGGCAAAAGCAAGCGTAGACGTAAAGCGGCGAGCATGTGACATGTGCACCTCCGTGCGCGACACCGGCATCCCTGCGAACCGGGATGATTCAGACCCGGAACGAGAACGTGGTCAACCCGTCGACGTGACAACTTCTTTTCGCCTGCGGAATTCTACGGTGCGCCCATTCGATCCGCACCGGTCCACGTTTGGCCCTATTCATACCGCGCAGACGCCAAATGTAAAGCAACAACTGCGCTGCTGAACTCGGAAATCGCGCGTTCAATCAACCCGGCTCGCGGCGGCGCTCGTAAATGACGGTACGAGGAATTCTGATAAACTGTCGGTCAGACTCCATTGCGCGCATGACGATCGCCTTGCCAATTTCCGAGACCCGCGATCACTTCGCCGAGCGCATGCGCGCTGATCGTCAAACGCTCGCGCGTCGTTCGCTCCGCACGCTCCAGCTCAACGTCGGAAAGATGTGCAATCTCGCTTGCCATCACTGTCACGTCGAAGCCGGACCGAAACGCACCGAGATCATGACCTGGCCAACCATGCAGCGCATCGTCGACTGGATCGACCTGCACCGCGGCTCGCTCGGCGTCGAAGTCATCGACATCACCGGCGGCGCGCCGGAGATGAACCCGCACTTCCGCAAGCTCGTCGAGCAGCTCACGTCGCGTGGGTTGCACGTGCTGGATCGCTGCAACCTGACGATCCTGCTCGATCACGGCTACGAAGACATGATCGCGTTCCTCGCGCGGCATAGTGTCGAGATCGTCGCGTCGCTGCCGTGCTATCTGGAAGACAACGTCGACGCGCAACGCGGCAACGGCGTGTATCACGATTCGATCGAGGTGCTTCAGCGACTGAACAAAGCCGGCTACGGATTGCCGGATTCGAAATTGAAACTCGATCTGGTTTACAACCCGGTCGGCTATGGCTTGCCTCCTGAGCAACTGGCGCTCGAAGCGGATTACAAGCGCGAGCTGTTGTCGCGACACGGAATTCATTTCCATCGGCTGTGGACGATCACGAACATGCCGATCGAGCGCTTCGAGCACGCGCTGCGCCGCGATCAGAAGTACGACGCGTACATGGACAAACTGCTGAATGCGCACCACGCCGGCAACGTCGAGAACGTGATGTGCCGCGACCTGGTGAGCGTCGGCTGGCAGGGCGCGGTGTACGATTGCGATTTCAATCAGATGCTGAGCATGGCGATCGATGCACCGTCCGATCTGGGCAACGACGAACACGTCGTCGAAGCGCACGCCAGAAAGCTGTGGGATTTCACGCCCGGCGAATTGCTCTCGCGCACGATTCGCACCGGATCGCATTGCTTCGGCTGCACGGCCGGCGCGGGATCGAGCTGCACCGGCGCGCTGGGATAGTTGGTCCCGCGGCGATAGCGTCCGTGCTGGTCAGCGGCACGCGATCGCTCCTTCGAATCATGCGAGGATGAGCGAGCTCAACTGTCATCCTGAACGATGTGAAGGATCTCGGGAAACAAGCGCCGTTCGCCTGCCGAGATCCTTCACTTCGTTCAGGATGACATGCCAGATACGACCTTGAACGCGGCGTCGGCCGCTTCAATCGTTTCGTCGATCGCCTCGTCCGTGTGCGCCAATCCGACGAACAACGCTTCGTATTGGCTCGGCGCCAGATACACGCCTCGCTCGAGCATCGCGTGGAAGAACTTGGCGAACTTCGACGTGTCGGCGGCGAGCGCGTCGGGGAAGTTGTTGACGGGCCGGCCCTTTTCTTTGACGAAGTACAAGCCGATCATCGAGCCGACGCGATTGACCGCCAGCGGAACGTTGTTCTCTTCCGCCGCCGCCGAAATTCCGCGCGCCAGGCGATCGCTTCGCTCTTCCAATGTCTCGTAGCTGCCCGGCTCGGCGAGGATTTCCAGCGTCGCCAATCCACCGCCCATTGCCAGCGGATTGCCGCTGAGCGTTCCCGCTTGATACACCGGACCAGCGGGGCTGATCATTTCCATCAGCTCGCGTCGCGCGCCGTACGCGCCGACCGGCAATCCGCCGCCGATCACTTTGCCCAGACACGTGATGTCGGGCTTGATGTGATATCGCACCTGCGCGCCGCCCCAGGCGACGCGGAAGCCGGTCATCACTTCGTCGAAGATCAGCAGCGCGCCGTGTTTGTTGCAAAGGTCGCGCAGACCCGCGAGATATCCGGCGCAGGGCGCGACGAGTCCCATGTTTCCCGCGACCGGTTCGACCAGGAACGCCGCGATCTGCGATCCTTGTTGCTCGAACAATTTCTGCGCGCTGGCGAGATCGTTGTACTGAACCACCAGCGTATTCGATGTGATCGACTGCGGAATTCCAGGACTGCTCGGCGTGCCGTGCGTCAGCGCGCCGCTGCCGGCTTCAACGAGCAGTCCATCCGCGTGGCCGTGATAGCAGCCAATGCACTTCACGATCGCATCGCGCTTAGTGGCCGCCCGCGCGAGTCGGATTGCGCTCATCACCGCTTCGGTGCCGCTGTTGACGAATCGCACCATCTCGATCGACGGCAGGGCGTTGACGATCACGCCCGCGAGCTGCGTCTCCGCTTCGGTCGGCGCGCCGAAGCTCGTGCCGCGACCAATCGCTTTGCTCAGCGCCGCCACCACGCGCTCGTTCGCATGCCCGACGATCATCGGCCCGTAGCTGGCGACGTAGTCGATGTACGTGTTGCCGTCGATGTCGGTCACGGTGCAGCCGCTCGCGAGCTTGATGAACACCGGCGTGCCGCCCACCGACTTGAACGCCCGCACGGGCGAGCTCACGCCGCCAGGCATCAGATTCAGGGCTCTCTCGAACGCAGCTTTCGAGGCGTCCGTGCGCGGCGGGATCGAGGGAATCGCATCGGTTGAGTCAGGCATTGGCGTCGATGGTAAAGTGACCGCCCGCAAGCGGCAATTTCGCCGTCGGTCCGCTCCAAAAGCCACACCTCGATTTCGCATTCTTCCACCCTTCATTGCCGCTTCAATCGACCCGAGCCATTCGTAACCACGCTTCGCCGTCGAACCGCGGAGTACCTTCGGCTAACCACCGCCCAACCACCCGCTGAAGTTCGGCAGCGCATTTGCGCCATCGCCGAGCCACAACTCTGACCTCCACTTTGCATGGGTTCGTTCCGCTACATTCGATCACATTTTCCCGCCGCATCTCCTTCGGTTTTCCGTCTATCCCCCGGCCCGGCCGATACTTCCGTCGCGGCATCGCCTTTGGCTCTTTGGCTTCGCCGGCGCGATTTCACAAAGTCAAAAGTGAGGAGAAATCCGCAGCTACAAATTGTGAGAATTTGAATCGCGCTCGCCGTTGGAACGTTGGCGAGCAACCGACCAACCCGCGAACACGCGCAGACCGCGTGGCGGGACAAGCATTCTACGTCAAAACCCCAATAAGAGCGGCCAAAATAGCGATTTGTCCCAACCCCCAGCACGGCCAGTGCTTGCGACCAGCACACCACGACAACGCTTTCGTTTAGCCCCGCCGCTTGCGGCGTTCCGGTTTTCCCGACGGTCAAGAAATCACCCGCCGCAAGCGGCGGGGCTAAACGGGGTCGTAGTCGTGGAAAGGTGACATCCAGGATGTCACCTCTTCCGATCCGATCTGAGCAGATAAACCAACGTGACCGCTTATTCTGCCTCTTGTTCTGCCTGATTTTTTTGAATTTTGCTTGATGTCGCATCGTCGGTGGTTAATATGTTGGCGCACTTCCGGTGCGACAACCGCTCCTGGGCTGGAGCGGTCGTCAGCGGACTATTGGGCTAATCAAGACCGTTGGGCTAATCAGTCGTCTGGAGGCCAGCCATGCTGTCGCGCGCAGGTTTCACGTCAGTCGTGTTGTTGTCGGCACTTTCGGGCGTCGCGCTCGGCGTGCCGACCGTGGTCATCCCCGAAGAGACTCCCGACTGCGACCCGTTGGTTGTCCCGACACTCGTCGACGAGCTGGGCAACCCGCCCGCGTTCACGCCGTTCCCTGATGAATTGATCACATCCACGTCCACCTTCACGTCGGTATCGGCGTGCCCGCCGATGGATGCGGCCGGGATGCCGAACGCGCTGGTTGTCATGACGAACATGACGGTTCGGGCGTTCCGCGACCTCTGGTACGTCGGCGACTTCGGCCCAACACCGGGGGGTGGCCCGCCTCCATTTACCCCGCTGACTCTGATGAGCAACAGCGATGGCATCATTCACACGCCCGCGTTCATGACGGACAACGGCCTGACGTTCAAGATCGACACGGTGGGAGTAAACACGCCCCTGGTGTTTGAGAGCGGCGCGCCCGACGGGATCTTCTCGCCGGGCGAGACTTGGCATTTCATCATCCAGGACTACGTCAACCTCCTTGGCATCCCGGCGGGTGCGATGGGTTCTATCGGCGTCGCCGGCGGGTCGGCTGCAGGCCCGGCGAGTTCGGGAAGCATCATCGCGATCGAGGTTCCCGAACCCGGTTCGGCCGGCGCGCTGGGCGCGCTCATCGCAACCCTCGCCGCGCGTAGACGACGCGCGATGTGACAAGACTTTACCCGGCAACCGGGACCTAACCGTGCGGCCCGGTCTCGCGGCCAATGTGCGACGAAGGCGCGCTTCTCGCTCTCCTCACCACAGGATCCATCGAAATCAGATCGATGCAGGCATCGGGCAGCCCGTTCGACAAGCTCAGGGCAGGCTTGGTGAGTTGTTCCAGATTATCCCCGCAATAGATCACGCGCGTGTCGAGCAGCGGAGAGGGACGGCCCTTCGTCACCTTCATCACGGGCGTGTCGTTCGCTTCCCGTTTTCGCCATGCGAGGGAACATAATCGTGCCGTGCGATGTCAGCAAACGTTGCACGCAGCGCTTGGACCTGAGGCGCGTCACTCGACTGACGAGACCCATTCTTTTTGCTTTCACCCGCGCATGTAACGGCTGGAGCCCCTATGATATGCGTTGTAGCGACTGCTCCTTCAGACCTACCCCTATCATCGCCCGTCAGGGTGATCCCGGTTCGCCTGATCCTTTCACTTGCGAGGCAAAGGTGAACCCGTGCCCGGTAAGAAACGCGTTTTACTCGTCGAAGATCACCACGACAGCCGTGAAGTGCTCGCCAAGATCCTGGACAAAGCGGAGTTTGACGTAACCCAGTACGATCATTGCGATCCGGCGGAGCGGCACCTGGAAGCGTGCGATATGGACATCGCGCTGCTGGACGTGCGGCTTCCCGGCCGCTGCGGCGACGACTTCGGGAAGGAGCTTCGCCAGCGCTGCCCCAAGACGATGATCGTCTTCGTCACCGGCGAGGCGATCCTCGAACCGCTCAAGGAAGCCGTGCCCGACTGCTTCGTGATCCGAAAGCCGGTCGATGCACATCTGCTGCTGGAACTATTGGAATGCTTCAGCTCGGACACCGGCTATAGCTCCCCAATGAAGAAAATGATGGACGACCGAGCCGGGCCCAGCAACATGTGATGGCGGGCCGGTCCATCACATCATCTGCACGTGCTGCACGTCGTTCGCGTTAGCTGAGTGATAACGGTGGCGGAGCTCGCTCGGGTCAATTACAATGCGGGCGCTTCTCCGGGTGCGGCGCGCTATCGGGCGAGCCGCAGGCATTGGGTGGTCGGGCCGCCACTCTTTTACGTCGCCGATGTCGGCGGCGCGAAAGGGTGCTTCCATGCCGTTCCCGCTTTCATTCCGTACCGCCTTTGCGATCTCATTGACGGTCTGTCTCTGCGCAGCAGTGCTGGAAGGCCTGTTCGCGGGGCGCAACGTCAAGGCGACGTTCGCGAGCCTGCGATTTCCGCGCTACTCGCCGCCGCTGTGGGCATGGATCCTCGTCGGCGTCGTGTACTACGTGCTGTTCTTCGTGATCGTGTTTCGCATCCTGCGAACCGATCAGCACGAGCTGCTGGCGGCGCTGTGCCTCGTGACTGCAACGAAGATGATGTTCATCAACGCGTTCTGGAACCTGCTGTTCTTCCGTCTGCGCAGCGTGTCGCTGGGCTTGATCCTGGGCGTCCCGTACGCGGTGATGGCGATCGTGCTGTTCGTCTGCCTGCTGCAACTCGACCGCGTGGCGGCGTGGACACTTTCGCCGTACCTGGTTTATCTGTGCTACGCGAATTACTGGGGATACGGGTTGTGGAAGCTCAATCGCGATGACGATCGCGGAATTGCATGTCTCATCGCGGCGTGGCGTGGAAGTAGATGACCCGAATGTCGCGCAACGTGCCGGACGGTTGGGACCGGCGCTAGTTCGGGTAAGACTCTCACTGCCGCTGGTCGCCCGGCTGCCGAAATGGCAACTGGGGTTTCACCGCCGCCGAATCACGCATCGCATAACCCGTTTCTCAAAAACAGCTTACGGCGGGACAATCGATCCTGATCATGGCACAACCCTTGCTATTGACCACCTAACCCAATCCGCGCGAACCGCGTGGGTTGTGAATTTGAAGAGCTTAAGGAGCTACACATCATGGCAAAAATCATTGGCATCGACCTCGGCACCACCAACAGCGTGGTTGCCATTATGGAAGGCGATCAGCCCAAGGTGCTGATCAACAATCAGGGCAGTCGACTGACGCCGTCGGTCGTCGCGTTTACCGAAAAAGGTGAACGCCTCGTCGGGCAGGTGGCCAAGCATCAGCAGGTGACGAATCCGAAGAACACGATCTTCAGCATCAAGCGATTCATGGGCCGCCGGCACAAGGAAGTGGCGCAGGAAGAGAAGATGGTGCCGTACGAAATCGTCGGCGGGGCGGATGACTTCGTGAAGGTGCGCGTGCGCGGCAAGGACTACACGCCGGAAGAAATTTCGTCGTTCATCCTTCAGGATTTGCGCAAGACCGCGGAAGATTACCTCGGCGAGAAGGTGACCGATGCGGTCATCACCGTGCCGGCTTATTTCAACGACGCCCAGCGCACCGCGACCAAGAACGCCGGTGAGATCGCGGGCTTGAAAGTCCTGCGCGTGCTTCCGGAACCGACGGCGGCGGCGCTGGCTTACGGGCTTGATAAAAAGAAAAACGAAAAGATCACCGTCTTCGACCTGGGCGGCGGAACGTTTGACGTCTCCGTGCTCGACGTCGGCGAAGGTGTGTTCGAAGTGCTGTCGATCAACGGCAACACGCACCTCGGCGGTGACGACTTCGATGAAGAGCTCATCAACTTCGTGGCCGAGGAGTTCCGCAAGAAGGAAGGCGTCGAGCTGCGAAAAGATCCGATGGCCCTTCAGCGCCTGAAAGAGGCGTGCGAGAAGGCGAAGATCGAGCTTTCCAACTCGATGGAAACCACGATCAATCTCCCGTTCATCACGGCCGACCAGAACGGTCCGAAGCATTTGCAGACGACCATCACGCGCACGAAATTCGAACAGCTCATCACGCCGCTGGTGGAAAAGTGCCGCCAGCCGCTGCTCGATGCGCTCAAGGACGCGAAGCTCAACCCCGAGCAGATCGACGAAGTCGTCCTGGTGGGCGGATCAACCCGCGTGCCGATGGTGGCGCGCCTGGTGAAAGACCTGTTCAAAGGCAAAGAGCCGAATCGCACGGTCAATCCGGACGAAGTGGTGGCGATCGGCGCCGCAATTCAAGGCGGCATCGCGACCGGCGAAGTCAAAGACATTCTCGTGCTCGATGCGACGCCGCTGTCACTGGGCGTTGAAACACTGGGCGGCGTGATGACCGCGCTCATCCCGCGCAACACGACGATCCCGACTTCGAAGAAAGAAGTGTTCTCAACCGCGAGCGACAACCAGAACGCGGTGACGATCAACGTCCTGCAAGGCGAGCGCGAGTTCGCGCGAGACAATCGATTGCTCGGCACTTTTAACTTGACTGACATTCCCCCGGCACCGCGGGGTGTGCCGCAGATTGAAGTGACGTTCAACGTCGACGTGAACGGCATTCTGACCGTGAGCGCGAAAGACCTTGGCACGAGCAAGGAAAACAAGATCACGGTGCAGAACGCCGGCGGTCTCTCGAAGGACGAGATCGAAAAGATGAAGCGCGATGCCGAAAGCCACGCCGCGGAAGACAAGAAGCGGCGTGAGGTGATCGATCTGAAAAACCAGGGCGAAAACCTGGTGTATCAGACCGAAAAGTCCGTCAAAGATTACGGCGAAAAGGTGTCCGCCGACGTTCGCGGGAACATCGAAAGCGCGATCAACGCGTTGAAGGATGCGCTCAAGACCGACGACGCCGATGCCATCAAGAAGACGATGGAGAACCTCACGAACGTGAGCTACAAACTGGCCGAAGAGATGTACAAGCAGCAAGGCGGCCAGCCCGGCGCCGCGCCGGGCGGAGCAGCGGGCGGTCCGGCGCCGGAAGCGCAAACCGATCGCGGCACGACCGACAAGAAGAAAGACGAAGACGTGATCGACGCGGAGTACGAAGTCAAAGAATAGTCCGGTCGATGTTCATCGAAAGAGCCCGAAGAGCCCGCAGGTTAGCCTGCGGGCTCTGCTTTTTTCCCGCTTGTCTGCCCGGCGCGTAACCAGCATCACGGCGGGGCTAAAAGGGCCATTTTCATAGGCAGGAAAGTCGAAATTCGTCGTTGATCCATCGGGCCAGGACGCTATTCTATAGCCGCATTTGAGATAAGGGCTTCCGGTCTGGTTCGAAGTCTCCACAAGTCATAGAACAGGATGTTCAATATGAACCGTTCTTCTCGTCGGGTTCGCTGTGCGTTCGTCGTCGAACAGGCTTGCTTTGAAACGCTTGAAGCGCGCCGCATGCTCCACGCCGGGCATATGCATGTCGGCCTCGGGCAGCCGGGGTATGTGTTGACCGACCACGTGTTGCAATCGGACTTCGTTCGGCAGCATCCGGAGCTGGCCGGGAAGGATCTGTGGGATGCGAGCACGTTTGATCCCAAGGGCACCGGCGACACGCGTCAGTTCCTGTACGACCCGCACATGGTCATCGACGAACGGGTTTTTCCTGCTCCGACGCCGGGACTCAACGCCGCCGCCGTTACGGCGCTGCCGGACATCGTGCCGCTGAAGTATGGCACGTATCTTTCGCCCTATATCGACACGACGGAAATCACCGGCCGAAATCTCATGCGCTTCAGCAGCGCGGTTGGCAACATGGGTCCGGGTCCGCTCAGTCTGGTCAGTTCCAACGGAGCAGTCGATCCGCAGGGCCGGCAGATCGTGACGCAGAACGTGTACAAGTATGATGCGGTGACGGAGACGTTCTCGTTCGACTACGCGCGCGACGCCGGCCGGTTCGTCTGGCACAGTGGGCACGGGCACTTCCACTTCGAAGGTTACGCGCGATATCGCCTGCTTCAGAACAACGGCGGCGTGCCCGGCGCGGTCGTGAACCGACCGGACGGCTCGCCGGCGATCGGGGACAAGATCGGCTTCTGCCTGATCAACATCCTCAACACCTTCACGCGTCCTGATACTGGTACCAGTTCCAGCTCACTGCCAGGATGGAATGATTCCGGCCAGCCAGGAACTGGCTGCGGGTTCCTCCAGGGAATCAGCGTCGGCAAAGCCGACGTTTACGATTCCGTTTACGACGGCCAGTGGATCGACGTGACCGGCGTGCCCAACGGAAACTATTTCCTTGAAGTCACGATGGACGCCGACAACGTCGTGTTGGAATCTAACGAAAATAACAACGTCGCGTTGGTCGCCTACAACCTGCAAGCGAACCCACCGAGCGGCGGCATCCAGGCGGATCGCTTTGAGCCCAACAACACGTTCGCCACCTCAACCGACCTCGGTGAATCGGGCCTGCAAACCCAGGCGGGCTTGACGATCCACATCACGGATGAATCCGACTACTTCAAATTCGTCGCGACCAGTTCCGGAAACTCGTCGGTGCAACTGACGGTCGGCAATCGCGACGTCAATTTGTATCTGTATGATTCCAATCAGAACCTGCTCGGCATCTCCACCAGCCCTGCGAACGGCCCGATGACCGAGACCGTCAACTGGAACTTCGTGAAGGGCCAGACCTATTACGTGCTCGCCCGCGGGTTCGGCACGGACACCGGCACGGGCGGCGTGAGCAGCAGCTACGCGGTGAAGATCAACGTCAACCCAACCGTCGACGCGCTCGCGCCGACGCCGCAGGCCACGCCAGGTACGCCAGGCGTGCTGCGCATTTTCCGCAACGGGCCGACCAGCTCGCCGCTGACGGTCAATCTCACCTATTCCGGCACCGGCGTCGCGGGCGTTGATTACGACGCGCTGCCGGCCCAGGTGATCATCGGAAACGAAACCAGCTACTTCGACTTGGCCGTCACCATCAAGCCGAATGCGAACCTGGGCGCCGGCAAGACGGTCATCGCCAACGTCAGCGCCAGCAGCGCGTATGCGATCGGCACAAACGGTGCGACGATCTCGCTAATCGACAACGTCGCGCCGACGAACGTCAGCCAGGGATTCTCATACGCTGCCTCGCCGCAAGCGCTGACATTCCGGTTTAGCGAAAACGTCCAACCGAGTCTTGCAGCAAGCGACTTGTCGCTGATGAACCTGACCACCGGCCTGCCGATGAACGCGAACGCGGTGGCGTGGGATTCACTCACGAATACCGCATCGTTCACGTTCAGCAGCCCGCTGCCAAACGGCAGCTACAACGCCGTCGTCGCGGGCGCTAATGTCACCGATCCATCCGGCAACGCGCTGACCGGCGACGCCGTCTACAACTTCATCTGGGCCAGCGGCAGCGGCGCGCAGGATGTCTTCCGCATCGATCGGGATGCGCCTGGGACAAACGTTCGCGTCTATTTCAACAGTGCATCGCCGAGCTACGTCGGTGATGGTGGGGCGCTGAACGGCATCTTCCTCGTCGGTGGCGATGGCGATGACCTGTTCACGCTCGACCTGGCCAACGGCGCGGCGACGCCTTCGGCTCAGTTCATCATCAACGGCGGAAACAACAACGATACGCTGGCGGTCGTCGGAACTGCAGGCGCCGAGACGATCGCGTTCAATGCATCGACGGTCGTCGTCGGCGGTGCGACAGTCACTCACTCCAACCTCGAGAGCGCAGGCTTCAACGGACTTGGCGGGTTCGACACGGTGAACGTCAACGGCGGGCCGACCGTCACATTCTCAGCCAGCCAGAAGTTCGACGCGCTGAACATCGCGTCGGGCGCATCGGCCCGAGTGGCGGGCGGGGCAGGCGTCGCAATCGTCACGCGCGCGCTGACAATCGCCGGCACGGGCACGCTGGATCTCAACGACAGCGCGCTCGTCCTCGACTACACGGGCGCGACCGGATTGACGTCGATCCAGTCGCTGATCAACTCCGGCCGCGCGGGGGGCGCTTGGACCGGCCCTGGTCTGACCAGCACCGCGGCGCGCAATGCAAGTCCGAAAAACACCACGCTCGCCGCGATCGAAGCGACGGATTACAAGCTGGCCAACGGCGCGGCCGCGCTGTTCGCGGGTGAATCGGTCGACACGTCCGCCGTGCTCGTGCGTTACACCTATTACGGCGACTCGGACTTCAACGGAATCGTCGACTTCGACGACTACAGCCGCGTCGACGCCGGCTTCAACGGCAACAACACCGGCTGGTTCAACGGCGACGTCGACGGCAACGGCATCGTCGACTTCGACGACTATTCGCTGATCGACCTGGCGTTCAACACGCAGACCGGCCCGCTGCGACCAGCGGCGCTCGTGCCGAGTGCGTTACCCAAATCTGGGAAAGGCGCCGCGCGATAACCGCGTTCGGTCTTGCATTGATAAACAGAACGCTCCGCCGATCCCAAAGGTTGGCGGAGCTTTGTTGCAGGGTCGAGACAGAGCCCGATGCTTCCGCTTTGTGAGTCGCGGGGTTCCCATCTATCATGCCGCCATGTTCGATAAGTCGTTCGCCAAGTGGTTCATTGGACGTGTCGCCCCGTTCGCGGATGTTCCGCCGGAGAAGCTGGCCGCGGAGCGCGAGGCGCTCCAGATGCAGCAGGATTACAACCGCAACTACGCCGAGTTCCTGAACGGCGCGGTGCTGCCGTCGGTCGACGCGCTGGTGAAGATGCTCGCCGCCAACCGCGTGATCCATCGAGTGTCTGCATGGGGCAATCAGCTCTCGCTTCGCGTGCATCTGGCGTGGCGCTGGGGCGAGCTGGTGATCATGCAGAGTCACGAGGACGCCGTGATGTTCGAGCACCACATCATCACCGAAGGCGAAAAACGCGGCGACGACAGCGCCGAAGACCATAGCCACCAATACGACTTGCGCGATCCGCTTCCGGCGGCG
>JACMJD010000648.1 GCA_014380825.1 Phycisphaerae bacterium
CCCCAGCCCGCCCATCTGCTGAAGCTCGCGCCGCGCTCGTCCTTCTTCGCGGAGTGGTCGTAGTAATATTTGTTTAGCCACGCGAGGTTGGATAGATCCGGGATGCTTTTCGTGAACGGGAATTGCTGCCAATCGAGCCACCAGAAATCCACGCCCGCATCCAGCAGCGGCTGATGCGTGAACTTCCAGAACGTGTCCAGAAATTTCTTGTCGCCGGCGTCGAACGGAATTGTTTTCTTCGTCGATGGATCCTCGCCCATCGCTTGCATGAACGCGTCGTACATCGATTCGTGCGGCTGAACTCCGTCGGCAGGGTGATCGTTCAGCGTGACGCGAAGGCCCTGATCGTGAAACCATTTGATCAGCTCTTCGGCATCGGGCAGCAGCTTTCGATCCCATGTGTAACCGGACCAGATCTGCCCGGCGTGCGCTCGCTTCACATTCGGCACTTCGGTGACGTGCCAATCCATGTCCATCACGATGACATCGAGGGGAAAATCGTGATCGGCATACTCTTTCACAATCGCGCGATAATCATCGGATGAGTATGGCCAGTATCGAGAATACCAAACGCCGAGCATGTATCGCCGCGGCATCGGCACGGGTCCGGAAATGGCCGCGAGCGATTTGAACGCGGCGCGATAGTCGTGGCCGTAGCCGAAAAGATACCAATCGGTGCCGGCATCGGTCGGGCGGGATTTCACCCAATCATTCGTCAACAGCGGCGAGCGCGAATCATCCAGCAGATACCAACCATTGCGAGACAGAATTCCTTCACCAAGATCGACCGGGCCGGAAACGCCATCGAGCGTCCGGATCGTCCCGCCCAGATTGGCTTCGTTTTTCATTTCCGGCGACCAGTCGATCCATTTGCCGTCGACGAGAATCTGGCCGGTGAGCTTGTCGCCGGCATGTGTTAGCCGAATCGCTCCGCTGTCGATCGTCAGTGTGTCGCCATCGCGCGAGACATTGGCGTCGAAGGAAGCTTCGCGGTTGACGGCGAACATCGAACGATCGTCGGTAAACTTCTTGTCTTTTGAAATCTCGATGCGAATGAGGTTTGGCGTGATGACAGTAAACCGCGCATCGCCATTTACAATTGGGGCGGCCGCGGCTGTTTGGGCAAGCAGGCAGATGAAGAGTGCGAGTCGTTTCATGGTGATGAGAACCAGTAACGTAAACGGGTTCGTTCCTCCAGATTGATCTACAAATTTCGTCGCGTGCCGCAAACGCGAAGTCATAACACCCGGCCCGGCCAATCGTTCCGGCCATCGGGTGAAAAACGCAAACGGCTTCGTTGTCGACACCTTTTTCATGCGTTCTCCTTGGTCCGCGCATACGTGCGCCCCATATACCCTTAGGCGCTGCGCGCCACCGGCGCGCGGAGCGCAGCGCAAGCGGATTTTTTGGAAGAATTTTTTCAGACCGACTCGACCCGCATTCCAGCGCGCCACGGGTGGCCGTTCTTGAACGAAGAGAGGGTCATGACCCGGCCGTTCTCGGGTTGGAGTTCGACAATCTCGACGGCACCGTCACCCGTGACGACCAACCCGGCATCACCGATAATTCCAGGCTTCGCGTCGCTCGCGGCAGCGACGGGACGGGCGCGGACCAGCGTGGCACGGACGAGCTCGCGATCGCCATCCAGCAGCTTCACGTGACAGCCTGGCCATGGATGCATCGCGCGAATCTGTCGTGAAAGTTCGACGGCGGGGCGGGTCCAGTCGATTTTCGTCGCCTCGCGTTTGATCTTCGGCGCGAGGCTGGCCTGTGAATGATCCTGCTCGATTTCGACCGCGCGACCGGATGCGAGTTCTTCGATCACGCGCGGCACGAGCGTCGCGCCGTCCTCGGCCAATCGATCGTGCAGCTCGCCGGTCGTTTCGAGTTCCCCGACTGGAAGCGATGACATCCCAAGCACCGCGCCGGCGTCCATCTTTTGCGCGAGTCGGATGACGGAATTTCCCGCGACCGTTTCCCCCGCGAGAATCGCCGCGTGGATTGGCGCGGCGCCGCGATATTTCGGCAAGCGCGATCCGTGCAGGTTGATCGCGCCGAGCCGCGCGTGATTGATGACGTGCTCGGCGATCTTCTGTCCGAACGCGATCACGACCATCACGTCGGCCGTCGGAAGCTGCTCGGCGTTGATGTCGTTGGTGCGCGTCAGCGGGAGATTATTATCGAGCGCGAATTGCCCGACCGGTGTTGGAGTCAATTTCCGCCCGCGACCGGCGGGACGATCGGGTTGGGTGAAGATTTGGACAATCTCGTGCTGCGCCACGAGCGCGCGCATCGTCGGGATCGCAAACTCGCCGGCTCCACAGAAGATGACGTTCAGTCGTGTCATGGTGACGCTGGATCCCGGCAACCGTCATCCCGAGCGGAGCGAGGGATCTCGATTCGAATGGTGCGCACTTCGCTTCCCGAGATCCCTCGTTGCGCTCGGGATGCCAGGGCGGGAAAGTTCCTTGTCATTTCTTCTTCTTCGGATGAGCCGCTTCGTACTCTTTCTCCAACTCCCGCAGCGTTTTCCGGTGCGTCATCCGCGCGACGTCGCCCATGCGGTCGGTGATCAGCACACCGTTCAAATGGTCGAATTCGTGTTGCCAGATGCGCGCAATGTAGCCCGTTTCGGTCTGCTCGAACGGGTTGCCGTTCACGTCCTTGGCGACGATCCGCAGTGTCTGCCCGCGGTTGATCAGGGCGGTGATTCTCGGCAGGCTCAGGCAGCCTTCTTCGCCTTCCTCGTTGCCGGTGATGTCGAACAGCTCCGGGTTGATGTACACCCGATCGTCCGCGGGTTGACCGGTGTAATTCATCACGAACACTCGCTGATTAATCCCAACCTGCGGCGCGGCCAGACCGACGCCTTTGTCTAATCGCATCAGTTCGAACATGCGTTGCGTCAGTATCTTGAGACGATCGTCGAACACCTCGACGGATTTACTCAGTTGACGCAGACGCGGGTCTGGATATTGGATGATTTGGAGTTTTTCAAACATCGCCGATTGATCGACTGGTGATCGCGCTAACGTGGAGGAGTTGATCCATGTGTACTACAATCGGCCCGACGAGAATCGTGTGGACCGATCGCGCAGATGCGCGCAGACAGTAGACCAATTTATTGACAGGTTCAACCATAAGCGTTTACATTTCGCGACCTTACCACAGGAAGTAGAAACAGTGTCAGGACCCCCACAAGGCTATCGCGACATCCCCGAAGAAGACCGTCGCAAGGCGAAGCAATTCTACGACCGCGGCGCGACCATCGCCGCCACGGGCAACTACGAATACGCCATCGAAATGTATCTGCAAGGGTTGGCGCTCGATGCGGAATCGATCGAAGCACACCAGGCGCTGCGCGACATCAGCATGAAGCGAAAAGCCAGTGGCGGGAAAAAGCTCGGCATGATGGACTCGATGAAGCTCCCGCGCGCGAAGGACGACAAGCAGAAGATCCTGAACGCCGAAAAGCAGCTCGCCTACGACCCGGGCAACACCGACCACATGCTCGCCGTCATGGAGCCGGCGGCGAAATTTGGCTATTACGACACGGTCATGTGGATGGGCCCGATCCTTCTGAAGGCGAACAACGACGGAAAAAAAGAGCTGAGTAAGTTCCAGGCGCTGAAGGACATCTACGTCAAGCTGCACCAATGGAAGCGCGCCACCGAGGCCGCGCAGTATGCGCTGTCGGTCAAGCCTGAAGACATGGACATGCAGCGCGAGGTGAAAGATCTCGCCGCGCGTCAGACCATGGACGAAGGCAACTACGAGAAGAGCGAAAGCTTCCGCGGCAGCATCCGCGACATGGAAGGCCAGCAAAAGCTCATGCGCTCGGACACCGACGTCCGCACCGAAGATCAGATGGGCGGCATGATCCGCGAAGCCGAAGCCGAGCTGGCGGCGGAGCCGAACGAGCCGGGCAAGCTCTTGAAGCTGGTTGATCTGCTGGTGAAGACCGACAATCCCGAACACGAAAATCACGCGATCGATCTGCTCGAAACGGCGTTCCAGCGGACCAAGCAGTTCCGATATCGGTTACGCGTGGGCGAAATTCGCATGCGCCAGCTCAGCCGCATGGAGCGATCGCTTCTACAGCGCGCAAAAGCCAATCCAGCGGATAAGACGATGCTCGCCGAATACGCGCAGTTCCGGAAGGAACGGTCGCAAGAAGAGCTGAACGAATACACGCTGGCAGCGGAGAACTATCCGACGCAGCTTGAGTACCAATTCCAGATGGCCAAACGCATGTTCGATCTGGAACAGTTCGGCGAAGCGATTCCCGTGTTCCAGAAAGCTCGCCAGGATCCGAAATATCGCGTCGATGCGACCGTGATGCTCGGCCGCGCGTTCCTCGAGGCTGGTTTTTCGGACGAAGCGGTCGATACGTTTAAGGGCGCAATCGACGATTACCAGTTGAAGGGCGACGAGAAGAGCATCGAAATGACTTACTGGTACGGCCGATCGCTCGAAGAAAAGGGCGAAAAGCCGCTGGCCGCCAAGGCGTACAGCCAGGTCGCACAGTGGAACTTCAACTACCGCGACACGCAGGTCCGGATCAAGAAGATGCGCGAGAAGCCGCAGTAGAGAGGGTAGAGGGTAGAGGTCAGAGGTTAGGAAGAGCCGAATTCTCTTCCGTCCTGACCTCTACCCTCTGACCTCTCCCGATACTGGACATAATTTCACCTTCTATTATGCTATCCGCCCCTCGTTGATCGATTTTGATCGGCGGGCGATTGATTTTGACAGGAGATACCTGACGTGGCCCATTCACTGTCCGCCAAGAAACGCATCCGCCAGAGCATCAAGCGCCGCGCGCGAAACCGTTCGCGCAAGGACGTCCTCAAGGGTCAGGTGAAGTCTTTCCTGTCCGCGCTCACGGGCGGCGACATCAATAAGGCCAAGGAAGAGATGAACAAGACGGTGCAGCGGCTGGACAAGACCGCCGCCAAGCGCACGATTCATCGTCGCGCCGCATCGCGCAAGCGCAGCCGCCTGCAGCTTCGTCTCAACGCCATGATCGCCAACGCCGGCCAGCCCGCAAAGCCCGAGAAAAAGGGCGGCAAGGGTACGAAGGCCGCGAAGGCAAGCTCGTAAGCGCGAGCTCGCATCGTCTTCGTGGCCGTCACGAAATTGCATGACCAATGACGAAACCAGAATGACGAATGAATGACGAAGTCCGAATGACGAATTCATACGCATTCGTCATTGGTCCTTGGTCATTGATTCGGAATGCTGGTTTCGTCATTGGTCATTTTTCTGCGCGAGATTAATCATGGCTGAAGCAACCACCAACGTGATGGAACAAATCGTCTCCCTCTGCAAACGCCGCGGGTTCGTCTACCCCGCGAGCGAAATCTACGGCGGTCTGAACGGTTTCTGGGACTACGGCCCGCTGGGGACGCTGCTCAAGAACAACATCCGCGACTCGTGGTGGCGGAACATGGTCCTTACGCCGCCGCTTGGACCGGATGGGCATCCGATTGAGATGGTCGGGCTCGACAGCGCGATCATCCAGAATCCGAAAACCTGGATCGCGAGCGGTCACACGGCCAACTTCAACGATCCGATGGTCGATTGCACGGAGACGAAGAAGCGTTACCGGGCCGATCACATCAACGTCGCGCACTGTTTCGCCGAACGAAACGGCGAGCAGCGCGAACTTGGTTGGATCAGCGCCGTCGCCGATGGGGACGAAGCGCGCAAAGAAATCGCCACTCGCGCAGGGAAACTCACCAAGAAAACCGGCGGAGGGGAGTTCGTCTGCCCTGATGGCGGAACAATCACGCCGTTCACCAAGCTGCCGCCGGATGTTCAGTCGAAAGTGATCGGCCCCGATACGGACAAGCCCGGCACTCTCACCGAGCCGCGCACGTTCAACATGATGTTCGAGACGATCGTTGGCGCGATTCAGTCGGACGACGCCAAAGCGTATCTTCGCCCCGAAACCGCGCAAGGAATCTTCCTCAACTTCAAGAACATCGTCGACACGATGCGCGTGAAAATTCCGTTCGGCGTCGCGCAGGTCGGCAAGAGTTTCCGCAACGAAGTCACGCCGCGGAATTTCATCTTCCGCTCGCGCGAGTTCGAGCAGATGGAGATGGAATGGTTCTGCCATCCGGATGAAGCCCTCAAGTGGTACGAATTCTGGAAGGCCGAGCGGATGAAGTGGTGGCGGTCGATTGGGGTTTCCGATTCAAACCTTCGCGTGCGCGAGCACGAGCAGGATGAGCTCAGCCATTATTCGAAGATGACGGTTGACATCGAATACAAGTATCCATTCACCGCGCCCGATTTCGGGGAGCTCGAAGGGATCGCGCATCGCGGGACATACGACCTGACGCAGCATCAGACGCATTCCGGCCAGAAACTGGATTACTTCGATCAGGAATTGCAGATCAAGCTGAAGGAGCAGGGCGTCGCGGATGAGGACGTCAAGGCGAAGAGCCGCTACATCCCCAACGTCATCGAACCGGCGGCGGGGCTCACCCGCGCGGTGGTCGTGCTATTGTGCGAAGCGTTCACGATCGACACGAATCGGCCCAGCGGGTTGTTCATGAAGTTCACACCCGCGATGGCGCCGATCAAGGCTGGGATTTTTCCGCTCGTGAATAAGGACGGAATGCCCGAGATCGCCGAGAAGCTGTATCTCGATCTCCGCAACGAGTTCACGTGTGAATACGATCCGAAGCAGGCGATCGGCAAGCGCTACGCGCGCAATGACGAGATCGGCACGCCGTTTTGTTTTACGGTTGATGGACAAACCCAGCAGGATCAGACCGTGACCGTCCGTGATCGCGACACGGCAGGGCAGCAACGAATCGGGATCGATCAGGTGCGGGCGTTCCTGCGGGATCGACTGGCCAAGTAAGTGCGATTACTTGATTACGTGAGAAGACCAGACTCTTCTCACGTAATCACGTAATCACGTATTCAGGTAATCACGTTCCCCCCCTCGTTCAACTCACGTCGGCGCTTTATAATGCGAACCAGCTTGCGGCAAGGTTGTCGTTGCGGTCCGATTGTGCGCAGGGAAGAACTGGGTTCATGCCAACCACGCAGTTAGACATTCTCGCGCTCGAACCGTTTTACGGCGGGGCACGCCGCGTCATGCTCGAGTCGCTGATCAAGTGCAGCCGGCATCGCTGGACGCTTCTCAAACTTCCGCCACGCCGAATCGAACGACGATTGATCGCCGCCGCCCATTGGTTCGCGGAGCAACTTTCCCGACACTGGGCGGGGCGGTGCGATATCCTGTTTACCAGCGAGGCGATGAACCTGGCGGATCTGTATCGCCTGGTTCCCGCGCTCACCAAGCAGCCGTCCGTCGTTTATTTTCATGGCAATCAGTTGCCCGATCCGAACGCGACGACCGAGTCGGCGCTGGATCTGGTCAACCTGAACACCGCGGCCGCGGCGACGGAGATCTGGTTTAACTCGATGTTTCACCTGCGCAGCTTCCTCGCAAAGGCGACGGCGCTGGTCCGAAAGCATCCGGAATTATCGGCACAGAATCCGATGCCCGAAATTGCCGGCAAGGCGCAGCTCATGTCGCCGCCGGTCGATCTGCGCCATCTGAATGACCTCATGCGCAGCTCGCAGGTAAAGCGCGAAAAGCGGACGATCTTCTGCGAGACCCGCGACGCCGATCGCGATCTATTGAACAGGGCCCTTTCGACGCTCATGCGTCGCGGCGAACATTTCAAACTGATCACGATCGGAAATCTGGACGGCGTCAGCGAAGAGCTGCCGCGCGAAACATTGTCCGAAAACGACGACACGGCCCAGCTTCAGGCGATGCTTCGCGCGGGCGTGTTCATGAGCGTGAAAGTCGCCGCGCCGAACGATCACCACGCCGTCCGCGCCCTGGCGGCCGGTTGTTTTCCGATGATGCCCAACACGGGCGTGTACCGCGAATTACTCCCGGAGATGCTTCACCCAGCCTGCCTGTACAACGGCGAGCCGGACCAGCTCGCCGGCCGAATGCAGGATGTCTGGCACCTGGAGCGCCCGCAAGGCTACAACGAACAGCTCGGCACGATCCTGCGGAAATTCGATCCCGTCGTCGCGTGTGCCGCGATCGACCAGCGGCTTGAAGATCTGGTCACGTCGCGGCTGATGCAGGCCGAGTTGAGTTCGATGAGCAGCAACACGGCGAGCGGAAATGCGACGCAGAAAACCAACCGCGGATAACCCGTCGACCGCAAATTCAACACGCCGCCCCTGAGCGTACCCGCGAAGGGTCGGATCGTCTTGTCGAGTCACCACCACGACGAAGACCAGCGGTCCGAAGTCCGCGGCTCTAAAAATCACCCGTGTCTACCGAGTGAATCTGGAGACTCTGCGCCCCCACGTCCGATAATCAGTGTTATGTTAAGTTCGATGGCGGTGGGAAAGTTTGATGCTGGAGGATGCTTCAACACAGGCAGGTGCGGGAATTGAACCCGCTCCGGTTCAGAGTGCTTGGACTACCCGTCCACGCACACATTGCCGCCGGGGTTTGTCCAGATGGACCCCGGGCCTTACCGTTCGGCCAACCTGCCACCAACGTGACACGGACAATTGTACATCTGGCGTTGACGTTCCCGCCGGCTCGGCTCTCGTGTGAGCATGCCCAAGTGGAAGTCGGTGGACGCCCGCTCATCCTGAGCAACGCAAAGGATCTCGGCGGCGGGATGGTTTCCGGCTACCGAGATCCTTGACTGCGTTCAGGATGACAGACTGCGATGATCCGTGCGGCAATATTAACGAAAGATCAGTCATCAATCGTGGAACAGATCGAGCACCGGCTTCAAGTCGCGCAGGCGAATCTGTCGTGCGGCGGCTTCCCAGGTGAAGACAGCCATCTGGCCCGTTCGGTTGTCGCAGATATAGAGCGCCTCGCCGCCCAGGGAGATGCGCGAGGTGACCAGGGTGAAGTCGCGTTCCTTGAACGCCATATCCGCCTGCGCCGTCCGAATCGGCATGAGGTTCGCCAGGAACAGGACCAGCGCGGTGACCGTTAGAATTCCGATTCCGTAAGTTTTCTTATCCATGATTGGCCTCGTCGAATTAATGATGAGTTTGAAAAAGGGTGATCGCATCGCGGAATTCATTTACGCCCTTTTGGCGCATTCGGCTGATTCTGAGCGGCGCCGCGGGCGAAGATCTCGGTGACGTTGATCTGCGCCTGGCTGACGAGCTTTCCGCCCCCCGTGGCTTGATCGTACGTCGCGGCGGTCATCACGCCGTTGGTCGTATCGAGGATGTAAACGACGCCCGCGCTGCCGCCGGTGACTTCGCCGGGGATCATCGCATACTCACCCGGCCGGCGCGCGTTTTGCGCATTATTCTGCGCGGCGACGGCGGTGTTGCCGGGCGTGAACCGGCCCAGGAATGTGACGAGCAAAAGCGCGTTGAGCGCAATCAGCGCCCAGAACATGGTCGACTTCATATCAGACCTCCCAAAACAAGTTGGTGAATCGATCGTGAAGGATAGATTGTTTTCGTCGCGGCGTGAATCCCGGCATTTAATCCCGGCACTTAATCGAGGTGTGAGCGATTGGCATTCTTGAACATCACGCCCACACACAAAGCGGTCAGCACGATGAAGATGATCCAGGAGAGCGCCGTGCCACTTTCTTCGAGCGTGACCTTCTGTGGATAA
>JACMJD010000649.1 GCA_014380825.1 Phycisphaerae bacterium
GCCGCATGCGACAAGCGGGTGAACAAGCAAATACCACGGGACAACACCCTGACGAAGACGTAATATCTGATCAACTGTGAGATACGCATTTATTCATGATTGTGAGCCCTTGGAATCGCGGCGGTTGCTTTCACTGATTCTCGGGATCGACGGGCACTTGGTGATCAACGGCGATCAGCTTGCCGACAAGAACGATTCGATCTCCGTGATCGAAGAGTCCACCGTCATCACCGTGACGATCAACGGCGAGGCGAGGTCGATCGATAAGGAGAAGGTGACCGACGTCGTCATCAACGGGCACACCGGCGCCGATCTCATACGCGTTCGCGTTGCGCGACCGATGACGATCTCGGGTGGCGATGGGACCGATCAGGTCATCTCCGACTACAGCCCGCCCGGTGCGCTGCTGCTGCCCAGCGGCGGGAACGACACGATCATCCTGAACCAGGGCGAGCTCAGAATCGACCAATCGCAGCGCATCGGCCGACTCGTCGTGAACGGTTTTAGCCGCTTCGTCGTGCCGCCGGACACCGGGGTGTTGACTGTCAGTAGCGTGACGCTCGGTTCGCCGGCGATCGAAGGGCCGTGGCTCGATCTGAACAACAACGATCTGATCGTGGATTATCCGCCAGGCACCACGTCGCCGCGATTCTTCATCCAGCGTTACATCAACATCGCGCGCGAGTTTAGCTGGTATGTCTTCGGCATCACCTCGACGACCGCGATTAGCGCGCACAATACAACGCTGGGCGTGATGCAGTCGAACGAATATTTCTCGCTCTACGGCCCCGGCGCGACCTTCAGCGGAGAACCGATCGACGCCTCCGCCGTCCTCGTCAGATATACCTATTACGGTGACACGGATTTCAACGGCGTCGTCGATTTTGACGATTACAGCCGCATTGATGCCGGTTTCCTCAACGAGCGCACCGGCTGGCTTAACGGCGACTTCGACGGGAACGACCAAGTGGATTTAGACGATTACGTGTTGATCGATGGGGCGTTCAACACACAAGGATCGTCGCTTGGACCCGCGCTGTCTTCGATCGGCGCAAGGTCGAGCAAGGTTGCTGGGCGGTCGCGCTAGTCCATGCGTACACCTCACTCGTGCTGCCTGCTCTGTTACAATGCGATGATGCTCCGAGCGCCAGCTTTGAGAGGGTGGACGACATGACTCCGCGCACGCTCGATTATCACAAGCCCGAACTAACTATCGCCACGCCATGGCCGATTATCGTTCGCAGGGTCGCACTCATCATCGGGACGTTCGTCATTGTTTGCGCGATCCTCTGCGTGTGCCTTGAATCCCTGCCGCCAAGCAACCGGTGATGCACTGTTTCGGCGCTCTGTTTAGCTCAGCTCGGCGTCGCCGCGACCGGTGTGGCCGCCGAGGACTTCACATCAATGTGTGGCTTCCCCGGTTCTGTCCCGTGTTCCGCTGGCGCCGGATCGACCTTCGACGCACGTAGGGCTCGGGTCTCCTTGCGATTCACCCGCTTGGCTGCAGCGTCCGCGTCCGCGCCGTCGGCGACCTCCCGTTTGATCACCTCCGCCTTCAGCACGTTCACGATCACGCTGTCGTCCACCAGCACGTCGACCACGCGACGTAACTCACGCCGGATCGCGCCGATCACGCTGTCGTTGTGCAACAGCAATGCGCCGATCATGAACCGGCTCGTCGCGTCCTGCCGATCGCGCAGGTCCAGCATCGCACCCTTGGCGAACCCTTCCTTGCTGAACAGGTGCAACCGCTCAAGCTGCTCGTCCTTGCGCGCGTCGATCGCGGTGATGTCGATCTCGATGAGCAATCGCTTGTCGATCGGCTTCGCGAAGATCACCTCGTACAGCCGCCAGATCGCGCCGTTGGTCAGGATCACCCACTCGATGCCCTGGTTCGCGGCGTAGTCGATCGCCTGCTTGACGTGTCGATCATCGAGAGTCGTGCCAACCGACTTCACCTCGATCAGCTTCACGAGCTTGTCGTCCACGCGGATCGCCAGGTCGCAGTAGGTGCCGCGGATCGCGTGCTCGCTGGTGAGTTCGGCGTACTTGTCGTAGCCGAAGACGTCGGCCAGCACGTCCTTCACGATCGTGACGGTGTCGGCCTCGGAGACGTCGCGGGCGCGCTGCTGGTTGATGATCGGGACCAGGCGCTTCAAGCCGTGTTGGATGCGCTCGCGGACCTTGGTGGAGATGCCCATCGCTGACCCCTTTCGAGTTGAGACTCGCCAGTGTAGCTGTCAGCTGTCATTTTCCACAAACTTTTCCCACTGCGGGTTGGGCGGGATTTTCCGGGGTTGGAGAAGCTGCGCACCAAGCGAGGTTGCATCCGGCGGTGCTCGGTTAGCGATCGATCGACCGCGTTGTTCCCCCGATGGTATCGCGTTCTACAGTGACGTTCACGCGCAATCGGCTTCCTCGTGCCGCCGCGCGGGCAGTTTGCCGCAGCGTGGTCAGCGACTGTGTTGAGGGAACGCTGCCTTCAATACGGATCTCTGGTCGAATCGTCTCCGTTAACATGACAAGGACATGTCGCCATGCCGGGTCAGTCGAAACAGCTTGGTGCACCCGTATGTAATCGGGCATTGCCTTTTGCGTTTGGTGATTCGTCCACCAGTGTGACGCGCGCTCTAGTGCGAAGAGACTTGTGCCACAAATGATCGTGAGGAGCACCCACATCCGTGTTGAACGCGAACCGCTCGCATATCCAAGGACGCGACGCTTCGGCGGCTTTGGAGTGGCGTGTTCGGGTGTGGATTGCTGATGAACCGACGTCACAGGCGTTCGCCTCCAAATCGCACGTCGTTCAGCATACCAAGGATGACGGGGCGGGGTGGGGATTGCGGGTTGCGCATTGCTTCCCCCCCGCTCATTGCGGTCCACTCGGGCTGATCGGTATGCTGATGAACTCGTCACCGGCGGATTGTGTCGCCGTCCCAGCACGCTTCAATCATAAGTCGCGCATCTCCCACATGAACCAGAGGCCCATGAACAGCATTATTGCAGTGAGAATTGCGACCAGGATCATGGTGCGCGGCCGGCTGATCTCGCGGTAGTGAGCCGAGAGTATCTCGCGAGTTGTCTTCACTTGGGTCTCGCCGTTGTCAGCATCTGCGTTTCTTCTTATTACGCGCCCCGAATTTTAGACGCCGGACAAGCACTGGCGCGACTCTCAGCATACCAGGGATGAAGGAGATCGCGGATGGCGGGCTTGGTTGCCCTTCTAGGTTAAACTGGTTGTCATGGGACCCGCGCGTGCGACCGTTGCGATCTGTTTGCTACTCACGCTTTTCTTCGCAAGTGATTGTCGTGCGGGAGATGCGCCAATATTCACGATAGGCGACTGGGGGCTTGGCGAGATCGACGGACGGTTTCTGCTGTACTTAGGGCGAACCAACTCCCTCGTAACTCCAATTCGTTCTAGCCCCAGATGGCTCGCGTTGTACGCATTTTGCGCTGCAATCGCGTGCATTGCGTACGCGCTCAGAAGACGCCGACGTGCCGCGGGACGCGGATTTGAAATCGGGAAAATTTCAAACTGAACCCACTACCCACCCGACCGCCCATTCCGCATTCGTCAATCC
>JACMJD010000650.1 GCA_014380825.1 Phycisphaerae bacterium
ACCCGCAACGCTTATGCGTTTCAGGTGAACGCAAAGGCGAACAAGCCGTTGATCAAGCAGGCCGTCGAGAAGCTGTACAACGTGAAGGTCCTCGACGTGCGCACGATGAGCCGCAAAGGCAAGCCGCGCCGCACGCGCACCGGAATGACAACGACCAGCGACTGGAAGCGCGCGATCGTCGTGCTGGATGAAGCATCGAGAATCGAACTGTATTAACGAGCGTAGGTAGTAGGTCGTGGGTAGTGGGTCGGAAACGACCTCCGACCCACAACCTCCGACTCACGAATTACGATATGCCGATCAAATTCTACAACCCAACCAGCGCCGGTCGCCGAGCAGGCTCGGTGATCGACTACAAGGCGACACTGACGAAGTTCACGCCGGAAAAGTCGCTCACCAAGGGTCAGCGCCGTCCGACCGGACGTAATCACCACGGCGTGATCACCACGAAGCACACCGGCGGTGGAAACAAGAAGTTGTATCGCATGATCGACTTCCGCCGGCAGAAGGATGGCGTGAACGCGAATGTCGAGTCGATCGAGTACGATCCGAATCGCTCGTGCTTCATCGCACTCGTCAAGTACGCCGATGGCGAGAAGAGCTACATCCTGGCGCCGAACGGCTTGAAGGTCGGAGCCACGATCGTCAGCGGCCCCGATGCACCGCCGGAACTGGGCAACGCGTTGCCGCTTGCGAACATCCCGGGCGGTCTGGAAATCCACAACATCGAAATGAATCCCGGCCAGGGCGGGAAACTGGTTCGCTCGGCTGGCGGCGTCGCTCGACTGAGCGCGAAGGAAGGCGAATGGTCCGTGATCATTCTGCCGTCCGGCGAAATGCGCCGCGTGAAGAGCAAGTGCCGCGCGACGATCGGCCAGCTCAGCAATCTCGATTATATCAACGTCAGCATCGGCAAGGCCGGCCGGCAGCGCCACATGGGCAACCGCCCGCATACGCGTGCCAAGGCGATGAACCCGATCGATCACCCGCTGGGCGGCGGCGAAGGCCGCTCCAACGGCGGACGTCATCCGGTCAGCAAGACCGGCGTGCCTTCCAAGGGCGGCATCACGCGTAGCCCGCGCGCCAAGAGTGAGAAACTAATCCTGCGTCGCCGCAAGTTCGGCACGCATCAGGTTCGTCCGCAAACTGTGAACGTGTAGCGTGTAGCCCGCGAGCTTGCTCGCGGCGTATTCGTCGGAGATCGAATGAGCAGAAGCGCGAAAAAAGGTCCGTACGTCGACGAGAAGCTCTTCAAGAAAGTCACGAAGCTGAACGAGAACCGCGCCAAGCAGCCCATCAAGACCTGGGCGCGCGCGTGCACGATCACGCCGGAGTTCGTTGGGCACACGTTTGAAGTGCACAACGGGAACAAGTTCCTCAAGGTGTTCGTGCAGGAAGACATGGTCGGCCACAAGCTCGGCGAATTTTCGCCCACGCGAGTGTTCCGCGGCCACAGCGGTCGCAAGGCGGCTGAGACGGGTCCGGGCGCCGCGCCGGCGCCGGCGGGTGCGAAGTAAGTCTGAATTAAGTTTCGGCGAATGAGTCAGTGAGTGTCGTGCGGGAGTTTCGATATGGCTTATACAGCAAAACACAGATTCGCGCGAATCACGGCGCGAAAGGCTCGGCTGGTTCTGGACCTGGTGCGCGGCCGCGACGTCGACGACGCGCTGGCGATGCTCCGGTTTTCCAAGAAACGCGCCAGCGACATGGTCGCCAAGGT
>JACMJD010000007.1 GCA_014380825.1 Phycisphaerae bacterium
ACGCGGTGAAGAAGGACATGCCGAGCGGTCTCGATGCGACGATCGGTTACGACGCTTCCGAATACATTAGCAACGCGATCAGCGAAGTGACCCACACCCTCATCGACACGCTGCTGATCGTGATCGCGGTGATCTTCCTTTTCCTCGGCTCCTGGCGCTCGGTGCTGGTGCCGGTGATGGCCATTCCCGTGTCGCTGATCGGCGGCGTATTTTTGATGCAGGTGTTCGGGTTTACGCTGAATCTGCTCACGCTACTCGCGATCGTGCTTTCGGTCGGCCTCGTGGTCGACGACGCCATCGTGATGGTGGAAAACGTAGAGCGACATCTCCGCGAAGGACGCACGCCGCTCGATGCTGCCATGCTCGGCGCGCGTGAGCTGGCGGGCCCAGTGATTGCAATGACGGTGACGCTTGCCGCCGTCTACACCCCGATCGGCTTGCAGGGCGGTCTCACCGGCACGTTGTTCCGCGAGTTTGCCCTTACGCTCGCTGGCGCGGTGACGATTTCCGGCATCGTGGCGCTGACCTTGTCGCCGATGATGGCGGCCAAACTGCTGAAGAGTGCCGCGGACGAAGAGAAGGGATTCGCCGGCTGGGTGAACCACAAATTCGATAAGCTGCGTCAATCCTACGGCCGCGGCCTCGACCGCACGCTGGGGATGCGGCCGGTCATGTACGCGATCTGGTTCGTGGTCTTCTTGTGCACGATTCCGATGTACATGTTCTCGCCGCAAGAGCTGGCGCCGGCGGAGGACCAGAGTGTTATTTTCGGCGGTATCAGTGCGCCCGCGAATGCGACGGCAGACAACAAGAGCGTCTACGGCAAAGCGGTCGAAGATGCGTTCATGAGCACGCCGGAACGCGATATCACCTTCCAGATCATGTTTCCGCCCTCGATCGGCGCCGGATTTGGCTTCGACGGTTTCGGTGGCGTGGTCGTGAAACCGTGGGAGCAGCGCAACCGCTCCGTTTTCCAGATCTTGCCTGAAGTGCAGCAAAAACTCTCGGACGTGCCCGGCCTCGAAGTTTATGCGCTCACGCCTCCAGCATTGCCCGGCGGCAGCAATTTTCCGGTCGAGTTCGTGATCGCGTCGACCGCGGATGCTCCGCAGCTGCTCGATTTCGCGAATCAGATTGTCGCGAAAGCGATGACGCGGCCCGACCTGTTTTATTTCCCGCCGATGATCGATTTGAAAATCGACCAACCGCAGTCGGAAATCGTCATCGATCGCGAAAAGGTCGCCACGCTCGGACTCAACCTCACGCAGGTTGGCGCCGATCTCGCTTCGGCGCTCGGCGGCAATTACGTCAACCGCTTCAACATCGCCGGCCGCAGCTACAAGGTGATTCCTCAGATCGAACGCAGTAGCCGCCTCAATCCCGAGCAACTTAGCGATCTGTATATTAGCGGATCGCAGGGTGAGATGATTCCCGTGAGCTCGATCGCCACTATCCGCAATTCGACGGTGCCGCGCTCGCTGAACCGTTTCCAGCAGCTCAATGCCGTGAAAATCTCCGGCGCTACCGGTCAGCTCGATGCCGCGCTCAAATTCCTCGAGGACACCTCGAAGGAGATTCTGCCGCCGGGTTATTCGATCGATTACACCGGCGAGTCGCGGCAGTTCCGCCACGAAGGCGGCAAGTTCCTGCCGGCGTTGATTCTTTCGTTCGTCATGATCTTCCTCGCGCTCGCGGTGCAATTTAACTCCTTCCGCGATCCGGTGGTGATCTTATTTGGCTCCGTGCCGCTCGCGATGTTCGGCGCGCTGTTGTTCACGTACCTCAAGATTCCCGATCCGAACACGCCGTATTGGACGTCGGCTTGGACGACGACCATGAACATTTATTCTCAGGTCGGGCTCGTGACGCTCGTGGGCCTGATCGCGAAGAACGGCATTCTCGTCGTTGAGTTCGCGAACAAGCTTCAGGAAGAGGGCCGCTCGAAAATCGAAGCGGTACGCGAAGCGGCGCTGACGCGGTTACGGCCGGTGTTGATGACCAGTGTCGCGACCATCGCGGGACATTTCCCGCTCACGTTGGTCGATGGTCCTGGCGCCGCTGCTCGTAATTCCATTGGCCTTGTATTGGTCGGTGGCATGACGATCGGCACTTTGTTCACGCTCTTTGTTTTGCCCTCGGTTTATGTTCTTCTCGCAAAAGATCACCGGGTGGCTCGAGCGGCAAAAGCGACGGTCACGAACGCTCCCGGTACGCCGGTGTTTGCCAAATGATCGCATGAGCCAGGTCTGCCGTAGACTCGCCACGGCGGGCGGGGCCGTAGTCTATTTTGTCATGGGGGTACCACCGTGCGCAATTGCGCGCACGGCGCCGGTCGCCGGAGTGTTTTCACAGCACAATCACCCCTTGTAATCGTCGTTGTCCTTATCGTCGGATCGTCCACGCGCCTCCATGCGGCTAAAATTTTTTTTCACTCTGGGCGTTTTTCTTCTCGTGGTCTTCGTGCTCGGCGCGATTAAGCTTTCCCAGGTCAAGGAAGCATTAGCGGTTCCCTTTACGATTCCGCCCAGCGCGGTGACGACGGTTGAGGCCAAGGCGATCATTTGGAAATCGGTGATCAATGCCATTGGTACGCTCGCCCCGGTGGAAGGCGTGACGGTCGCCGC
>JACMJD010000651.1 GCA_014380825.1 Phycisphaerae bacterium
CTCCCGCTGCGCGTGAACCACGGCGGCGTGATGCCGATCATCTTCGCGCAGTCGCTGATGCTGTTTCCCGGCGTGTTTTTCGGCTGGTTGAACGGCGTGATGCACGCGAACAATCGTGATCCCGGATTCTTCACGCGTGCCGTTGAATTCCTCAACGTCGAATTCGGTCGCGGCGCGTTTATTTATGTGATTACCGAAGTCGCAATGATCTACTTCTTCGCCTACTTCTGGACGACCGTCCAGTTCCAGCCGAAGGAAATGGCCAACCAGCTTCGCGACTACGGAAGCTTCATTCCCGGCTTGCGTCCTGGTCGGCGCACGGCGGATTATCTCGAGAAGGTGATGTTCCGCATCACGTACGTGGGCGCCGCGTTCCTGTGCCTGATCGCGATCGTGCCAACGGTGATCAGCGTCGCGATGAACATCCCGATCCAGATCACCGCGTTCCTCGGCGGCACCGGGTTGCTGATCGTCGTCAGCGTCGCGCTGGATATGGTGCAGCGAATCGAAGCAAACCTCCTGATGCGCAACTACGGCGGCTTCCTCGGCGGCGACGGACGGAAGGGGAAGCGGATTAAGGGACGGCAATACTGATGAAGTTGCTGGTTGCTAGTTGCTAGTTGCTAGCGGCGGCAGATCGTTTTACTAGCAACTAGCAACTGACGACTAGCAACTGCTTTCCCCATGCCCATCATTCTTAAAACTCGCCGCGAAATTGAGATGATGCGGCGGGCGGGGCAGATCGGGTGTGAGATCCTCGCCAAGATGCGCAGCGCGCTGGTGCCGGGAGTCACGACATTTGAGCTGAACGAAGTCGCGCGGCGAGAGTTGGATGCGATCGGAGCGATCGGGCTAAGCAAGAACTATCCGACGTACAAGCCCGGCGAAGGATTTCCGGCCGAGACGTGCATCAGCGTGAACGACGAAGTCGTCCACGGGATTCCCGGCCCGCGGCAGGTGCAGGAAGGCGACATCGTCACGCTCGACCTGGCGTTGTCATTCAACGGATATTGTGCCGATACCGCGACGACCGCTCCGGTGGGCAAAGTGGATTCGAAAGTGCAGCGGCTGCTTGATGTCACGCGCGACACGCTGTTACTGGCGATCAACAACATCAAGCCGGGCAAGCGGTGGACGGACATCGCCCGGCTGATGCAGTATCACGTGGAGAGCAACGGCTTCAACGTGGTCAGAGAATTCGTCGGCCACGGCATCGGACGGAGCATGCACGAAGACCCGAAGGTCGCGAATTTCGTGACCGGCGAGCAGCTTCGAGGCGACTTTAAGCTCAAGCCAGGCATGACGTTAGCGGTCGAGCCGATGGTCGTCCTGGGCAAGCGCGACGTCGACCTGATGGAAGACAACTGGACCGTCGTCACCAAGGACGGAACGCCCGCTGCTCACTTCGAGCACACGATTGTGGTGACCGAGGTCGGTGTGGACGTATTAACAGATGGACGTGCGCCTTGGGGATTATGATTTTCGCCGCTTGCGGCGTGGCATGTCGGGAGATGTGAGCCGCTGCATCTGCGACGCTGCAAGCGGCGAAAAAGTCAAATTGTCCTCAGGATTTGAGCGCGCAGGCTTTTCCTGCTAAGATTGCCAATTCGACCCTTTTGATGAGGCCGTGTCATGAAAGTCAGAGCAAGCGTCCGGAGAATCTGTGAAAACTGCAAGATCGTCCGGCGCAAAGGCGTCGTGCGCGTGATCTGCACGAACGTAAAGCACAAACAAAAGCAAGGATAGAGGTCAGAGCGTAGAGGGTAGAGGGTAGGATCGGATTTCCTACCCTCTACCCTCTACCCTCTACCCTCTGAACTCTGGAGCCAGAATGCCCCGAATCGCAGGCGTTGATATTCCGGCGGATAAGAAAATCAAGATCAGCCTTCGCTACATCTACGGCGTCGGACCGAGCAACGCGCTTTCGATTCTGAAAGAAGCGGGCATCGATCCGGAGCGTCGCGCGAAAGAGCTGACCGAAGAAGAGCTGGCGACGATCATCGGCCTGCTCGACAAGGAGATGCTGGTCGAAGGTGCACTGCGCCGCTCGATCCAGCAGAACATCGCGCGTCTGCGCGACATCGGCAGCTATCGCGGCATGCGGCATCGACGCGCCCTGCCCGTGAGAGGTCAGCGCACGCGATCAAACGCGCGCACCCGTAAGGGACCGCGCAAGACGGTTGCCGGTAAGAAGGGCGTCAAAGAATTAGGCAAGTAATCGCAGTTGGGCGCGCGGCCGTTTTGCCGTCGCGGCCGCGCGACGTCAGTTTGAATTTGCGGGGACGGTCGTACGACCGGACGATCCGCGAAAGGCAAGAGAGCAGAACATGGCAGAAACACCAGCAACATCATCGCAACCATCCAGCAGCGGCGGCGCGGGGAAACCTGCGGGCAAGCCGTCGGTGGGTCCGAAGAAGAAACTCCGCAAAGGCGTGACGCGCGGCGTGGCCCATATCAAGGCGACGTTCAACAACACGCTCGTGACGATCACCGACACGAACGGCGAGACGATCTCCTGGGCGTCCGCCGGCACCGTCGGCTTCAAGGGCGCGCGAAAGAGCACGCCGTTCGCCGCCGGTCGCGCCGCTGAAAAAGCGGGCGCTGAAGCGCGCAAGCACGGGATGGTCGAAGTCGAAGTGAAGGTCAAGGGTCCCGGCGCCGGTCGCGAGCAGGCGATTCTCAATCTCCAGAACGCGGGATTGAAAGTCATGGGGATCGAAGACACGACCCCGCTGCCGCACAACGGCTGCCGACCGCCGAAGAAGCGACGCGTTTAAGAAGAGTTGCCAGTTGTTAGTTGCCAGTTGCCAGCAAAAGGCAATTCGCATTTCACTGACAACTGACAACTGACAACTGACAACTGACAACTAATTCGTGCTTGCTGACGAGGTGGGAGTACAGATGGTCCCCAATGCTGGGGACGGGAACTTCCCGCAATTCGGCAA
>JACMJD010000652.1 GCA_014380825.1 Phycisphaerae bacterium
CTCGGCGGCATACGGGGAGATCCAGCGGATTATCCGTGAGGTCGAGCCGCCGAAGCCTAGCACACGGCTGAGCAGCAACACCGATACTCTCGCGAGTGTCGCGGCGCAGCGCCGAATCGAGCCCCGCAAGCTCGGCACGCTTGTTCGCGGCGAGCTCGACTGGATCGTGATGAAGGCGCTGGAGAAAGATCGCCAGCGCCGCTACGAAACGGCGAACGGCCTGATGATGGACGTGCGTCGGTATCTTTCCGGCGAAGCGATCGTCGCGGCGCCGCCCAGCACGTTATATCGCGCCAGGAAATTCATCCGCCGCAATCGCGTGATGGTGACTGCGGGCGGTGCAGTGGCGCTCGCGTTGGTGTTGGGCTTTGCGGGCACCGCGTGGCAAGCTCAGCGCGCCGCAGTGCAGCGCGACGACGCCATCGCCGCGCGCGAGAGCGAAAAGCAGCAGCGTCTCGCTGCCGATGCCGAGCGCGTCAAGGCTGAGAAGATCGCCGAGTTCATGTCCGACACGCTCAACGGCGTCGGTCCGAGCGTGGCCAAGGGTCGCGACATCACCATGCTCAAGGAGATGATGGACGCCGCGGCGACGCGGATTGAGAAGGGCGAGCTCAAATCCGCCCCTGACGCCGAGCTGAGCCTGCGCAGCACGATCGGCAAGACCTACGGCGACTTGTCTCTCTACGACGCGTCCCAGCGCATGCTCGAACCAGCCGTCGCGCTCGCCCGCGCCACGCATCCCGGCGACAGCATCGCTACAGCCGAAGCGCTAACTAATTTCTCGGCGCTGCGAATCGATCGTGGCGATCTGCCCGGCGCTGAGGCGCTGGCGCTTGAATCGCTTGACATGCGCCACAGGCTTTTTCAAGGCGACGACTATCGCGTGACCGTCGGCTTGAACAACGTCGCCAGCGTGCGGCGTCAGCGCGGCGACCTGGCCAGCGCTGAATCGCTTTACCGCGAATCTTTGGCCATGAGCCGGCGACTTTACAGCGGCGATCACACCGAAATCGCCGCCGCACTCAACAACATCGGCAATGTTCTGAACGACCGCGGCGACCAGAAAGGTGCAGTCCCGCTGTTTCGGGAAGCCGTTGAGATGTGGAAGCGCCTTTACCCCGGCGATTCACCCAAGGTCGCCACCGGGCTGAGCAACCTTGCAAGCATGCTGGACGATGTCGGCGATCTGGCCGGTGCGGAAGCGATGTCGCGCGAATCGCTTGAAATGAAAGAGCGGCTCTTTAAAGGCGATCACACGAGCATTGCCATCGGCCTCAACAACCTTGCCTTCCTTTTACAGCAGCGCGGCAACCTGACCGGCGCTGAAGCGACGCACCGAGAAGCACTCGCGATGCGCAGACGCATGTTTCCCGGCGATCACCATGAAGTGGCCATCAGCCTGAACAATCTCGGCCAGGTGCTCCGTGATCAAAAGAGATATGACGAAGCCGAGTCGCTCTACAAAGAAGCGCTGGAGATGCGCCGCCGGCTTTTCCCCACCGGCCACGCCGACGTGGCGGGCACGCTGAACAATCTCGCAACGCTTTATCTCGCGAAAGACGATTACGCCGCCTCCGAACCGCTCGCCCGCGAAGCGCTGGAGATGTGGAAGCGCCTCTTCCCCGGCGATTCATCTTATGTCGCCAACGGGCTCAACAACCTCGGCAGCATTCTCCAGGCCCGCGGCGATCTGGTGGGCGCCGAGTCGCTTTTGCAGGAATCGCTCAGCATGCGAACCCGGCTGTACGGTGCAGACGACGCGCGCACGTATACCTCGATGTACAAACTCGCTTCCGTTCAAGTTCAGCGCGGCCAATACGCGCATGCGGTCCCGCTCATCGAAGCCGCCATCCCGGGCACCGTCGCGAAACTCGGCCCCACCTCGAACGCAACGCGCAACTCCATGGCGTTGGCTGTGCAGCTCTACGAATCCTGGGACACCGCGGAACCGGGAAAGGGTCACGACGCCAAAGCCGCCGAGTGGAAAGCGAAGCTCGAGCAGCTCAAAGCCGCTACCCAACCCGCTGCGACACAGACTGCGTCCACTCAGCCGTCGACACCCACCCGTTAAAGGCGAATGACGGTTGAGGCCTTGTATTGACGACCCGGCCGCACGCCGATCATCGCGCTCTGTGCGTCCGGATAATTGGTGTCGCTGTAGACAATCTGCGTCGCGCCGACGGTAATTTCGTCACCGTTCTGTAGCGCCGTCTCGCCAACCATTCGTACGCCGTTGATTAGCACGCCATTGGCGCTGCCAGCGTCGATGGCGACGTGCTTGCCGTCACCGTCTGCACGGATTCGCAAGTGATCACGCGAGACCAGCGGATCAATGATCTGGAAAGTGCATTGCTCGTCGCGACCGATTTCGACGAGCCGGTGCGCCGAGAGCGCGAAATGTGCACCGGTCGCCGGCCCTTCCACAACGACGAGGCATGCCATGAGCGTATTCCTCTCACAAGGGTTTCTTCGTCACCAGATGATACTGCATCACGTGTCGAGGTGTTACGCCGTGGCGGGATCGAACCACGCGAACCGCACGGGCCTCTCGGAATTCCACGCAAATCCTGTCGCACGACCTGAGCGCACGTCGCTTGGAGGCTGAACCCGCGAAGGTCGTGGGTGAGGATTGAAATCTGGAATCCTTGAGAAGGAGATCGTAATGCGATGGACGAAATTGTATCCCGCGGCGTTGTGCACTGGCGTTCTGGCCTCGAGTTTCGCTCTGGCTGGTGTGCTGAACAATACGAGCGTGACGGCGCGCACGCTCGTGACACAGGCGGCCAACATTAAGAAAGGCGACAAAGTGTTGGTGTCGGGTCGGCCGAGCGACATCGCGCTCCTGGAGAGCGTCGCGGTGGAAGTGCGCAAGAAAGGCGTTCCCGATCGTGACGCTCACCGCTGATCAGATGGCCCGCCGAATGTTCGACGAAGTGCCGGCGGAACTTGATAGCCAGACCGATGAATTCGGTCTGAAGCTCGCTTGCATTGTCGATGCGACGATCACGGTGGAATCCACGCAGAATCCGGGGTTGTTCGCCGACGCATCGCCGGAACGCATGGCCGCGCGCGCCAATGCGGGCACGCCGGTGTTCGAGACATGGTTGAAGAACAACTGCGCCAGGTTGCGCTCGGCAACGGATTGTTCCCCAGCGAAGCGACGGCGAAGCAATTTGGAATGTCGCTCGAACAACTTTCCGAGACTTTCTGGAGCGGCGTTAACGTCGACTACGCCGCTTTGCAGGCGACCGGCGCGAAGGTCAAGAACATGTTCGAGAATGGCAAGCAGGTGCGGATCACCAATCCGAACGGGACCGATCTGTCGTTCGCCATCCAGAGCCGGCCGGTGTTTGTGTCGGACGGCGTGATCTCCGACGAGGACAAAGCCGAGGGCGGCGCAGCGTGCATGGTGTGGCTGCCGGCAGGCGAAGTCTACACGACTCCCGCCGCGGGAACGGCGACGGGTCGGATCGTGTTCGATCGCGTGCAGTTCATGGGCAAGGACGTCACCGGCGTGAGCATCGTATTGAAGAATGGCAGGGTGACTTCGATGACTGGTGGCGCTGGATTTGACGCGATCAAAGCGCAATACGACGCCGCCGGTCCGGGCAAGGATGAGCTCGCGGTCTTCGACATCGGGATCAACCCGGCGGTGAAGGCGACACCGAAGCTGTTGTCGTCCCCGCCGGAATGGTCTCGCTGAGCATCGGCGGCAACGCTTGGGCCGGCGGCGCGAACGATAGTTCGTATTTCTTCGGCGGATTCATTCCCGGCAGTACGGTGACAATCGACGGCGACACGCTTATCGAGTACGGAACGCTCAAGCACTGAGTTCCGCACATTTTAGAATAGACGAGAAGTGCGTCCGAGTGCAGAACATTCGGACGCACTTCCATTTTTCCCTGACTAGGCACGGTGACCGAGCCGATTGCATTCCGCTTCAATGTCTCCGCAGGAACGCAGGAAAAGTTCAATTGGTGTCCTGTCGCCCCGATTTGACAAGACGAAACCTACAATGAGCAGGTTTCTGTTTACACCCCTTTGCCGTTTATTGCAGCACGCGGCGCGGTTCAACGAATCGTGACGATCTCATCGGAATATAACGACTTATGTCGAGCGTGTGACGGGATTTGAACTAGCCGACGCTATACATCCCGGTGAAGCGAATTCGCGCGGCCGTTGTAGGATCCCCACCAGCCGACGCGCCTCCTGAACCTGAATCTGCTCTTGGAACTGCAACGGACTGAGGGTGGCGACCGCTTTGAAGTGCGCGGGGAACCCGCGAGGCTCTTCCCAACCACGGGCGATTGATTCCCAGATCCGCTCATCGCAGCCCCGAGTAGCCCGCCGAACATTCATCGACGCGCTTTGGTTCGCGAAAGGCTGAAACATGCTGACAGCCCCGCATCTGCGAGGTAACCTAGGCTCGCACGGCAGTCACCCGTCAGGAGGAAAAGAAGCCGGTGGATGAAGGACCAAATTTGTTACCGATCGCCACCGGTAGTGCGGACACGAGTGCCCGTTCGCGCCAGGCCGCTTCCCATTCAGCGACGAATGCTGCCGATCGTCGATTCCTGGCTTTCGCCAAGGCTAGCAGCGGCGTATTCTTCCAAATGAACTCCGACTGGTCGGAGATGCAGCCGCTTGACGGTCGAGGTTTGGTCGCTAGCAATGATGTGCCCGCTCGCGATTGGATGGTGCGGAACGTCCCCCAATCTGAGCATGAAGTGATCCGCGAGCGGATCGCCCAGAGCATCCGAGACAACAGCGTTTTCGAGTTGGAACATCGTGTCTTTCGCGCGGATGGGACGATCGGCTGGACGTATTCGCGTGCGGTTGCGATCACCGACGATACCGGCAGGATCACCGAATGGGTGGGCACCGCTACGGACATCACTGACCGGAAGCGGGCCGAGCTCGTCGTGCGAGACAATGAGGCAAAGTTCCGCCAATTGGCGGACGCGATGCCGCAGATTGTCTGGGCGGCTCGTCCGGATGGGACGCTTGACTACTATAACCGCCGCTGGTTTGAGTACATTGGCGTTCCTGACGAGCAGTTCGGAGATGCAGCTGATTGGGCACAATACGTTCATCCTGATGACATCGGCCGTGTATCGGCGATGTGGGCGATATCGCTGAGCACGGGTGACCCTTATGGCCTAGAGTTTCGTGTCCGCAACACTTTAGGCGTGTACCGCTGGTTCCTCGTACGAGCGCAGGCGGTGCGAAATGAGGTCGGTACCATTGTCCGCTGGTTCGGCACGTGTACGGACATCGAGGGCCGGAAGAGTTCTGAAGCTCGAGACCGATTCCTAATTGATCTTGATGATGCAGTTCGCCCGCTGACGGATGCTGCCGCCATCACGTCAACCTATGCGCGGCTTCTCGGCGAGCATTTAGCGGCTGACCGCTGCGCCTACGCGGATGTGGAGGCCGACCAAGATACTTTCAATCTGACCGGTGACTACAACGCGGAGGGCGTGTCCAGCATCGTCGGCCGCTACACGTTCACGCAGTTCGGTCAAGAGGTCCTTCGCCTGATGCGCGCCGATGAGCCATACGTGGTCGAAGACATAGACTTTCACGATCCGCCGCCCGAGGACACCGCCGCGTATCGTGCCACCATGATCCAAGCCGTGATCTGCGTGCCGCTGCACAAGGATAGGCGCTTTGTCGCCGCGATGGCAGTTCACCAACGCGTGCGACGCTCGTGGTCGGCGGAGGAAGTGGAGTTGGTGCGACACGTCGCTAGCCGCTGTTGGGAATCAATTGAGCGCGCCAGAATTGAACGGACGTTGCGGGAAAGCGAGGAGCGATTGGCTTTCTCGATCGCGGCGGGGGACCTGGGTACGTTCTTCTGCCCGATGCCGCTAGGCCTTATTGTCTGGAATGCCAAGTGCAAAGAACACTTCTGGTTGCCGGAAGATGCGGACGTGGATTTCGACCGTTTCTATGCCATCCTGCACCCCGAGGACCGGGAACGAACGCGCAAAGCCGTCGAACTCGCTGTTTTCAGCCGTGAGGGCTATGACATTGAATACAGGACCGTTTCACCTGACGGACGGATTCGTTGGGTTCGGGCTAAAGGGCGTGCCTATTACGGAGCTGATGGTAATCCGACGCGGTTTGATGGCGTGACGTTGGACATCACGGACAGAAAGTTGGCCGAGGCTGAACGCCAGACGCTTTTGGAAAGCGAGCGTGCCGCCCGGTCCGAGGCAGAACATGCGGGCCGCATGAAGGACGAGTTTCTTGCGACCCTCAGCCACGAGCTTCGCACGCCACTGAATGCGGTGCTCGGCTGGTCGCAGATCATGCAAACGTCGGACGACCCCGCAGATTTGGCGCAGGGGCTGGAAGTGATTGAACGCAATGCGCGGGCACAGGCACAGATTATCGATGACCTTCTCGATATGAGCCGCATCATCAGCGGTAAGGTCCGACTGGACTTGCAGCGTCTGGACCTGTCGTCGGTCGTGCAGGCCGCGGTCGAAACAGCTCGCCCGACAGCCGACGCTAAGGGGGTCCGGCTGGGGTCAGCGATCGACCCATTGCGCGGCGTCGAGGTCAGCGGCGACGCGAGCCGGCTGCAACAAGTAATGTGGAACCTGCTCACCAATGCCATTAAGTTCACGCCAAAAGGTGGTCGTGTACAGGTGATACTTGAACGCGTGGAATCGCACCTGGAGATCAGCGTGATCGACACGGGTGAAGGTATCCTTCCCGAATTCCTGCCGCACGTCTTCGACCGCTTCCGCCAGGCCGACGCCTCCACAACTCGTAAATACGGCGGATTGGGTTTAGGCCTATCCATCGTTAAACAACTGGTGGAATTGCACGGCGGATCGATCCGCGCCAAAAGTGGCGGTCGCGGCCTGGGCGCGACATTTCATGTTTCTCTGCCGATGACGGTGCTCCACAGCGATCTTGAAAATGAAACACCTAGGCGGCACCCCAGTGCAAATTCGGCGCTCTCGCGTGTGCCCGATCCGTCGGTGAGCATTGAAGGCGTTCGGGTCCTGGTAGTCGATGACGAACCTGACGCGCGAAATCTCGTCCAACGGCTGCTGGAAGATCACGGAGCCGTCGTTTCCACGGCAGGTTCTGCCCTGGAAGCGATTCAATTGCTCAAACAGGGACGCTTCGATGTCTTGTGCTCGGACGTGGGGATGCCTGAGAACGACGGCTACGAATTGATCCGGCGTGTCCGTCGCCTTGGTCGAGGAAACGGCGGGGACATTCCTGCAATCGCTTTGACCGCTTACGCACGGGCAGAGGATCGCATGAAGGCTGTGGCCGCCGGGTTCCTGATGCACGTAGCCAAACCCGTTGAGCCGGCGGAACTAATCACAATGGTCGCGGGTGCTGCTGGACGGACGGCACCGGATGAATCGTGAAAATGTGCAGCAATACTCTTTTCCTGCCGGCCCGCTTACCAGGTCCGAATACTTTCCTGAACGGGCAAGTAAACGATTAGTCCCGCGATTTTCGTTCATCGAGCATACCAGGCAACACCCTTATTTCTGAGCAAAGAGCGCAGAAAAGTTCAACTGGTGTCTTGTCACTCCGATTCGGTTTTCACATCGTCGGCGGAATCTCTAATACCGATAGATCGTCACGCGCTGCCCCGACCATTGTCCGTCGGGCAAGTGAACGTGGCGGCCTTGGTGGGTTTCATCACCATTGAGCCAGCGGCCTCCGATCCAATTTCCGCCGGTTGTGAATCGTCCCTCTTGCAAGCGATCGATGCCGACTTTTCCGTTTCCGTCGGCGGCGGTGAATATGAGCGTCACGCCCATTCCGACAATCGCGAACTCTTCGAGCGAAAGTTGGAGGATCATTGCCGATCCGAGGGGTGTGCCG
Organism: Phycisphaerae bacterium; assembly: GCA_014380825.1. Next base: position 7,864 of record JACMJD010000652.1, read on the forward strand.
GGCGGGGCGTCCCAGCGACCCGCCCCCAATGTCGGCAGCGAAGTTGTCTCTGTTTCGCCGCCGGTTGGAGGGCGATCGAAGCGCGCCTCGAAGATAACACCGCCGAGTTCGGCGTGCTGTGGTTGATCATCAATGTTCCAATCGAAGCCGACCTGGGGCGAGAGGCCGACGACTGTTCCGTCTTGCTGAGACTTCGTGATGAGGTCGGACATTCCCGTCAACACCTCGTAGCAGTTGGTGATGAGCCGCTCGTTCTCGTCGCGGACGTTTTCGATCGAGAATGGGCCGATGCCGATCGCGCCGAAGTGTGCGATGGCGTAAACGGCGTTGCCCGATGCGCGCATCGACGCGGCCATCTCCGGGATAAACAGGGGATTGCCATTTCGAACGTACCGTCGGCACCACTCCATGAAGTTCGGGAAGTAGATGTCTGGGCAGATCATCTCCAGCGAAGGCGCGCCGGCGCGCCAGACTTCCAACAAGTGCGGCAAAGGTCCGGCGCTGGGATATTGGCCGGGCTGATATCCGGGGCGGATCAGCGCAGCGTTGGCGAACATCGGCAGCGGATACTCGCCCCTGCCCGCGGCCGCGACTTGCTCAACGTATGTGGCGAATTGCCAGGCGGAGAAAATCTCTTCGGCTTGCGCGCTGGAGCCGAAGACTTCGCTCCATGATCCGTTGGTTCTACGGCCCGCTTTCTCCCAGAGCGCGCCGACTTCGGGCCCGAGTTCAGCCTTGGCGGCAAGCGACAGAAGTTTTTCGGGAACCGCGCTCAAATAAGCGGCTTCAGATTTTTCCGAGTGGTCGCGAGCGTCCGGGATCATCCCGAACTCGTTTTCGACCTGGACCATGATGACGGTGTGCTGATGCGAATCGTACGCGCGCGTCCATCTCATGAGCCTGGCGAACGCTCGCGCATCGGCTTCGTTGGCGGCGGCGCTTGCGGGCGTGATGATTTCTTGGGTCTCGCCGGTGGATCGTTTAACGCGTTCGAAGCGTGCCGTGTCGCGTTTCACCCAGCCGGGCGCGTAGCACGACATGCTGTTCTTCCACGTCCCGAACCACAGGAATACCAGCCGCAGTTTATGAGTTCTGGCCTGATCGATCGCGCCTTGAACGAGCGTGAAATCGAACGTCCCTTCCTGCGGCTCAATCAGATCCCAGTAGACCGGGAGCATGACGGTGTTCAGATTCATCCGCCGACATTTTGCCAGCGCCGCTTCGAGCACGGCGAGGTTCGATGCGGTGGAGTTTCCCAGCTCACCGCCCAGCGCGAGGAACGGCCGGCCGTCGACGTACAGTTGCGTGAGACGGCCGACTTTGCGAAGTTGAGGGATCGCACTGTCGTGTAGCCCGGACACGGCGGCGAATTCTACAACCATGACGACCAACCCGACAGACTCCGCCGCCGTGCCTTCGCCGCGCACCGATGCCAACTCAATGTTCGCGCACGAGCAGCTCGTCGCCAAAGCCAAGGCGGGCGGAATCGACCTGTACTTTCTCGGCGATTCGATCACGCGCCGCTGGGGATGCACCGATCCGCAATGGGCCGAGCTGCTGGCGAACTGGCGGAAAAATTTCTTCGGCTGGAACGCCGCCAACTTCGGCTGGGGCGGCGATCGCATCCAGAACATTCTGTGGCGGGTTCAGCACGGCGAGCTGGACGGCGTGAACCCGAAAGTCATCGTGCTCCTCGCCGGCACGAACAACGTTGGCAGCGAGCCGGGAGACGATCAAAAAGTCGTCGACATTCTCAAGGGTTTTCGCGCGTTGCTCGATACCTGTCGCGAGAAAGCGCCGGACGCGAAGATCATCGCGATCGCGATCTTGCCGCGCAATGACAACCTCGCGGTGCTGCCGGAAATCCAGCGTATCAACGACGGCCTTGCAGAACTCGCGGACGGGCAAACGGTGTTCTACCTGAACATCAACGACAAGCTGGCGAACGCAGGTGGAATTCTGATAGACGGAATGACGATCGACAAACTGCACCTGAGCGTGAAGGCGTACCAGATCTGGGCCGATGAACTGCGGCCGCTGCTGACAGAGCATCTCGGACTGCCCGGCCAGTTGGATCACGCACCGCCCGCGACGGGCGATCCATCGGCTACACGTCCGGCGGCGGGTTCCTAGAAACTGCTCAGGTTTCTCGGCGGGAGCTTCACCCGCCTGCGCCGGCGGCGGCTTGCATGCTGGCTTCCTCGTACGGTTGAATCACGACGAAGCCGTCGCCGTTGAACATCATCTGGATGCTCTCACCGCTGCCGCGGCCGAGGAAGGTTTTAAGCGAGACATCCGTTTTGAACTCGGGCGTGAGTCCGCCCGACCAGGCGATCGTCGCGTTCGGGTCGGTGAAGACCGGTTGGCCCGGCTGCACGCGGAGCGTGACCGGGTCGTAGTGCGTCGTGATCGCCAGCATTCCCGATCCGTCGAAGCGCACGTTGAACAGTCCACCGGACATCATCGCGGTGAGCTTACGCATCATGGTGATGTCCCACTTGAGCGACGGCTCAAACGCGAGCACATCGTTGCCGTTGACGAACAGCGATTCGCCGGCGAGCTGAAGCACGGTGATCTTCTTGCCTTTGTCGGCGAGGTAGAGCTTTCCCGCGCCCTCGGCCTTGGTGAGCCGCGCGCCCTCGCCGGTGAGCGTCTTCTTGAGAAACTTGCCAAGCCCGTGCTCGAGCATGCCTTCGCGTGTGAACTTGATGTTGCCCAAGTACGCAACCATCGATCCGGTCTTGGTCCAAGTGACGCCATTGAGGTTCACTTCGAGCATACGCTCGTGTTCGAGCTCGAAGACGCCCTGCCCTCGATCGCGCTGAGCGGTGCGCGCCAGGAAATCGTTGAGCGAGTACCGAGCCGGAGCGGACGATTGCGTCATGATGCCTCCCGAGTTGTGGCACCCTCGGATGATAAGGGCAATGCGATGGGAACCAAATCATTTCCATGCGCTGCGACGCAGCGTGGCAGCCCCCGGGACGCCGAGATCTGCTACGGCGCGCTCGGGCACGGCAGGATGCAATTATTAAACCAACTGGTTTGACTTCATTCGGAGTCGATGCTATATGTTAAACCAAATGGTTCTAGATCGCTCGCACAACCTGGATCGCGTATTTCACGCGCTGTCGCACCCGGCGAGGCGGGCGATCCTGCGGCAGCTTACCGACAGCGAACGCAACCTCTCAGAGCTATCGGCCCCGCTGCGCATGTCGTTTCCGGCTGCATCCAAGCACGTGCGGGTGCTCGAACGTGCGCGACTGGTGCGCCGCCGCGTGATCGGGCGATCGCACATGTGCCGACTCAACGCACGACCTCTGAAAGACGTGGCGGATTGGACTGAAACGTATCGCCGGCGCTGGGAGAAGAGCTTCAACGCGCTGGATGAACTGTTGGAAGAAATGAAGCGAAAACAACCGCGACCGCCAAGGAGATCCTCGCCATGAAGAACGTTCTGAAAGTAACCACGCCGACCGAGACGCAGATCGTCGTCACGCGCACATTCGATGCGCCGCGCAAGCTCGTGTGGGAAGCGATGAGCAAGCCGGAACTGATCAAGCGCTGGCTGTTCGGGCCGCCCGGCTGGGAAATGACGCAATGCGATGATGACATGCGCGTCGGCGGAAAGTTCCGCTGGGCGTGGCGCGGACCCAACGGCGAACAGTTGGCGATGTCCGGCACGTACAGCGAAGTCACGCCGCCGTCGCGCGTCGCACGCACGGAATCGTTCGAGATGGGTTGCGACGCGCAGGCGGGCCAGCAAGTCGCCACGATCGAGTTGACCGAACAAGCCGATCGCACACAGATGACGGTCACCCTGGTATATCCATCGAAAGAAGCGCGCGACGGCGCGCTCGCTTCAGGTATGGAACATGGCATGGCCGCTGGCTACGACCGGCTCGACGAGATGATAGTGACGACAACGAAGTAAAGAAGGATTCAGCCACGAAGGCACGAAGGGCACAAAGGAAATACAAGAAATCAGTTTGTATTTTCTCTCGTGGTCTCTTCGCGTCCTTCGTGCCTTCGCGGCACTATTTTTCTTTGATCATTAATTGCGGATTCATGCATGCAAAAGATCACTCCATTTCTTTGGTTCGATGGCAACGCCGAAGAGGCCGTCAATTTCTACACGTCGATCTTCAAGAACTCGAAGATTGGAAGACTCTCGCGCTGCGGCGACGCGGGTCCGGGGCCGAAGGGGAGCGTGCTCACTGCATCGTTCGAACTCGAAGGCCAGGCTTTTATGGCGCTCAATGGCGGACCGAAATACAAGTTCACGCCGGCGATCTCGCTGTTCGTCAATTGCACGACGCAGGATGAAGTCGATTCGCTGTGGCAGAAATTGTCCGCCGACGGAGCGCCGAATCGATGCGGCTGGCTGACGGATAAATTCGGCGTGTCGTGGCAGATCATCCCGACGGCCCTGGGCGACTTAATGAGCGATCCCGATCCACAGAAGTCGAATCGCGTAATGAAGGCAATGCTTCAGATGGAGAAGATCGACATCGCGCGATTGCAGGCCGCGCATGCGGGAGCTTGATGCAGATGACAGCAACTGTCTCCGCCGACGTAAAGACGATTCTCGCTGCGCTGAAGCGCGCCGGCTCCAAGCGCATCCGCGACGAGATGCAGCCGCGCTACGGAATCGTGACCGACAAAGCGTTCGGCGTGGGCATGTCCGCGATGCAGAAGATCGCGAAGTCCGTGCGCGGCAAGGACGCGGCGCGAAATCACGATCTGGCCGACGCGCTTTGGAAAACGGGTTGGTACGAGGCGCGCATGGTCGCGTGCATGATCGATGAGCCGTCGCTGGTCACTTCCGCGCAGATGGATCGCTGGTGCCGCGATTTCGACAACTGGGGCATCTGCGACACGGTCTGCTTCAAGTTGTTCGACCGCACGCCGCACGCGTTCGGGAAGGTCGCAAAGTGGGCGGACAAGCGAGACGAGTTCGAGAAACGTGCCGCCTTCGCGCTGCTGGCGAGCCTCGCGGGGCACGATAAGACGTCCGGCGACGAGCAGTTTGCGAAGTGCCTGCCGCTGATCGAGCATGCCGCCGGCGACGAGCGAAATTTCGTCAAGAAGGGCGTGAGCTGGGCGCTCCGCGGCATCGGCCAACGAAGCGCTGCACTCAATGCAGCGGCGGTCAACATGGCGCGACGCCTGGCAGAATCGGCCGACTCCACGGAGCGATGGCTGGGAAAAGACGTGCTGCGCGACATCACTCGGCCGGCGGTCTCGCGAAAAGTCGCACGCAAGGAGTAAAGCGAGTGGTCGTGCGCTCAGTTGTTTAGTTCTTGAAATGCAACCGCAGCTCGACCGCGCGCATCGCGGCGGCGGTGCGCGTTTCGACGCTCAGCTTTTTGAAGATCGTCTCGAGCTGCTTGCTGACCGTTCGCCATTTCGTGCCAAGGATCGCGGCGATTTCCTGATTCGTTTTTCCTTCCGACACCCAATGCAGCACCTCGCGCTCGCGCGGCGTGAGGTCAGGCACGGACTCGGTCGCCTGTTCCTCGCGATCGATGTGCGAGCTGAGCGCGGTGTTCTGCAGCTCAAACGTCCCGGCGGGGAGCGCATTACCGTTTCTCGCGATGCCGCCGCCGCGCTCGAAATCGAGAACATTCCGGTACGCGCACAGGATGTGTTTTCGCAGCAGCGCCAGTCCGGCGACATCGCGATCGGAGAATGCGGAGCGGTCGCTCCCACTGCGATACATACCGATTTCCATGTGCCGTCCGCCGCCCGGACGCAGCCACGTGCCGATCTGTTGCGTAAGTGACAGCGGCCGGAACAGTTCGTTGTAGAGCCCGGTGTGCCGGAAGGCGGATTCGTCGCAGCAGTCGGACCGGCGCAGCACGCGATGGTGATCGTTCGTGCGCGACCAGTACTGAAACAACGGCGATTGCTCCGCCAGTTCCGGTACACGCTCGGCGAGCTGCACAAACGGGAAGTCGATCGGCCAGCCGAGCGCGATGACCCGCTGCCGGCGCGGATCGCACAGGCCGACGAGCCAATAGTCAGCCGAGAAGAACGGCCGGAGAAGCTCGATGCCGCGCTGCATCAACTCGCCAACGCCCCGCGCGCCATAAAGTGCTTCCAGACGCTCAGAAAGGGCGTGGGCGTCTGCACCGGAAATGTTGAATTCATTACCCATCGACGACTCTAAATCGGCCTCATACGGCATCTTACTTATTGCAGCGTTTTGTCCGCACGATATCGTGGTTCATTCTAAAGTAGCCGCACGGACGTGGTGCGTAAAGAGTTTTCGAGCGCGATGGGCGGGGCGCTTGGATCGCGCCCGCGTCCTGAGCTACTTCTTCTGTAACTCCACATGATAAATTGGAAACCGTTTCCGCACGAAGCGTTCTTCGTACGTCGATCGCTCGCCGGCGACCATTTGATACGACGTTTGCGACAACGCCGCGGGATCGGACCAATAGTCGGCAGAGTTCACTCGCGCTACGAACCGTTTGCGAATCGATTCGCTCGGCGACGGGTGATCTTCCGCCTTCATCAGATCGTTGACGCGCAGGCGCGGCGCCGATGCGGTGCGCGGCGCCGCGAACCACGCCGGCTGCGGCATGCCGAGCAGGCTGAGCATCCACTGGTAATAGCCTGGATGATCGGTCTTCAGGCACAGCGGCGATTTCCGATCGCGCAACGCGTGATGAGCGTCGAGCAGGAACGGTTCGCTGATCAACCGATTTTTCAATTCAACATCTCGGTCGCACGGATCGGGATGGAAGATCCAGATCTCGTCAACCTCGCGCGGCGAGAATAACTTGCCGATGTCCTGCCCCCGCCCGCGGATCAGCGCGACGTTACGAAGTCCGAGGGTCGTCACGCGCGCGGCAGCGTCGTAGAGCGATTTGAATTTCCAATCCAGGCCGACGAACGACGCGTTCGGGAACTTCCCGGCGATCCTGCTGAGGAAAGCGGCGTCGGAGCAGCCGATTTCGAAGATGATCCGCCGATCGAAACTCCGGCCGATCCGATCGCTGAAGAACTCGCGCCAACGGCCGCGATGAGCGAACGCGTCGCGATCGGCGAAGGCGATCTGCGGATATTCGCCAAGCTTATTGGCGTAGATGCTGCGGGGAGTCTTAGCGGGGGCGGTCATTTCGGCGGTCATCTTTGGGGGCTCAACATCTCGACAAGCGCCAGCACTGTTCGCCAGTTCCGGAAAGTGCTCGTCGCCGACAATTTCAAATCGAAGTACGCCGTCGTCAGTTTCATCCTCGCCGCACCGTTGCCGAGGTTCATGTAGATCTCGCGGCCCACGACGCGATACGCATCGCCGGGCGATCGGTTCGAATCCAGCGTTGCCACTGCTCGTGCGGTGGGGCGGCTGCTTAGAAATCCGACGAATAGTGGAGTCGTGTCAGGTCCGTCTTGGAAAAACGGATTCGAATTGACGACCTGCCGCAGTTCCTTCGCCGTCCGAACGACCACGGGCGGCCGGAAGCCGAACCGCTTCTCGATCATCGCTTCGACCGCGGCAGGCATTTGCTTCGCGCAGGCCGCATCGGCGCGAAACATGACGTTGCCGCTTTGGATGTACGTTTGCACTGCGGTGCAGCCGGCACCCGTGCAGAACTTCGCCAGATCCTTCATCGGCAGCATATTCTTCCCGCCCACGTTGATGCCGCGGAGCAGCGCGACATGCGTCGGCGAGGCGTTGCTTGAAGGATTCGCCATGTGGGCTACCAAACTTCAATTGACACGGATTTCTTTTGATTTCCGCCGTCGGGCCGGTAACGTCGCTTGTGATGATGAGCAAAGCAAAAACCGTCGACGAGTATATCGCTTCGCTTCCCGAAGACCGCCGTACTGCGATCAACGTGGTGCGAAAGGTCATCCTGAAGAATCTCGATCCGGCATATTCCGAGTGCATGGAGTATGGCGGGATCTGGTACGCCGTTCCGCACAGCCTGTTTCCGGCAGGTTATCATTGCGATCCCACAAAGCCATTGATGTATGCGGGCCTGTCGTCGCAAAAGAATTACATGTCGATCTATCTCATGTGCGTATACGGCGACGCTGAGTACGCAAAATGGTTTCAAAACGCCTGGAAGAAAACCGGCAAAAAGCTGGACATGGGCAAATCATGCATTCGCTTCAACAAGGTGGATGACATCGCGCTGGATGTGATCGGCGAAGCAATCAAGCGCGTGCCAGCGAAGAAGTACATCGCGCATTACCAATCGCTCCTCGATTCCCGCGGTACCAAGCGAAGCGCCAAACCCGCAAAGTCCAAAGCCACGACGGCCAAGCGCCGCGCGAAGGTGAAGGTGAAATAGTTCTCCGCCTTGAAAGATCGAGCCGCAAATCAGAAGCCCTTCGACGATCGATCGTCGAAGGGCTTCTTGTTTGTGCGAGAATACGAACCCACTGACTTACGCGCTACGACGCCGACGCAGCAACCCAAGGCCACCCAGTGCGGCCGCGCCGATCAGGGACGTGGGCTCGGGAACCACGTTGAAGACGATCGAGTCGATGTTCATCACGAGTTCATTCGCGTGCGCGCC
>JACMJD010000653.1 GCA_014380825.1 Phycisphaerae bacterium
AGGCTGATGCTCTGAAGACAAACCGCGCTAACGGCGGCGGACAACGCAATTGATGCGAGAACAGTACGACGACGCATCAGGCACCTCGCGGCAAATGAAACTCCACTCCATCGATGCAACGCAAACGATCAGAACGTAATGATCAGTCGCACACCAGCTTGGCTGCGGTCATACGAGTACGGGTCCACGCCGCCGGTCTTCACGTTCGAATCGTGGTCAGTGTAAGTGTAATCCGCACGAACGGTGAAGTACTTGTTGATCTGCCGCGAAAGGCCAACGGTGATGTTGTATTCCCAATCTTCCCGATCGCGTCCTTCGTCATCGAGGCTGTTCGCATTGGTATAGCCGTCGTACGCCACGCTCAAGCCAAGGTCTGCACGCAATTTCCAAACCGGGAGCGGCACGAAGATCGTGGCACTGAGAGTATGGAACAAACCATCGAAGTCGGACCCTTGCGCCACCTGATCTTCGAAACGATAGCTTAAATCGAGGTTCGCCGGTCCCGCATCGCGAAAAATCGGCGGGAGATTGATGCCCTGCACGATGCCGATTGCGTAAATTTGCCCGTCGCGATCAAGTGCGGGCGTCGGCGTCGCCTCGTCAAATTGTCGCGACTCGAACTGGAAGTAAGCGGATGTGTAGCCGAAGTTCTTCTCGATGTACGTTAACTGCGGCGTGATGATATTGCGGTTGAGATACGGTTCATGACCGAGCTGGACGTAGTTGTACCCGTACCGTGCGCTGAAAAACCAATTTTCCGAGAAGTGCCAGTTTAGGAAGGGCCCCAACTGAAACGACGCGATGTCGAAGTCGCTCAGATCCAGGTACCAGGAGAAATAGCCGTTTCCTTCGATGCCGACTTCCCAAGGATCCTTGTCGATGAAGCTGTAGCTGCCGCTGGGTTGGATGACGAACCGGCTGTCGCTCTGGTTGGAGATTCCACCGGGCAGCGGGATGCCTGATCCGATCTGAATGACGTTTGAATCGTATTCGTACGCGATGGTCACCTGCGCATCCCATGGCCGTTTCGGTCCGCCCTCTTGGATGGCGAGCACCGTATCGAGCTGGCGCGATGCGGCTGCGAGCGTGGGATCGGTATTAATCAGAGCCGAATCGCGGAACGCTGAACGCGCCTGCACCAACTCGCGCATGCGGAGATAAGTCAAACCTTCATAGAACCCGGCGGCGGTCGATTCGACGCCGCCGCTTGTTTTCGCGGCCGCGAATTCGCGACGCGCGGTTTCCAGATCGTTTCGTCCGTACGCGAGCAGGCCGCGGAGGTAGTGAACTTCGTTTTCGAACTTCGGATTGCGAAGCTGGTTGATGTCCTGCTCGGCCTCGTCGAACCGGCCGAGGCGAAGATACGCGCGAGCGCGGGCGTCATAAATTTCTTCGAACGATGGATCGATTCGCAACGCCTGCGTGAAGCTGTCGACCGCGTCGGCAGGGCGCTTCTGATCGAGCTGCGACAAGCCGAGATAGTAATAAGCCTCAGGATCAGCGGGATCGGCGGCGAGCACCGCTTTGAAATCATTCTCCGCCTGCTGAAGCCGGCCGGTGTTGTAGCGAAGCAACCCCTCCTGAAATCGAATCTCCGCCTCGGCCGACCGCGAGAAGCGCGACCCCTGCGTTGAACTCAATCGCGTCGCCGGCGGAGGCGCTTGTTGAACAAGCGTGAGATCCGAAGTGAAATCCGGCCCGCGAACAGCGCTCGCCGATGCACCCAGCAAATGCATCGACACCAGCGCGGCCGCCACCACGATCGGACCTTTGCAACGGACCCTAAGATTCTGAATCATTCGCATGAGCTCCTTCCACTGAACCAAATTGCGACATGCGCGTCGGGCAACGTCCCGCAAGTTACCCAAGCGTTCGCGATTCGCAACTCACTAGCGACAGCCCGGCGCTCGCCTGACGTTAGAGCGAGCCGGCCATTCCGGTCTACGTGAGTTTTACGCGGTGATTCTGCGCAAGATGGGAAGATTTGAGATGCCAGCAAATCCAATCAAACCGGACACGCCAGACGCACGAACACATCGCGCCGTACCAGTTGCCGCTCCAGGCTTCTTGCCCAGGGTTGATTCAGCACAACACTTCGCCCGAAGCTGTGCTCGATCGCGGCCACCGCTTGATCGACATCATCCGGCTCTATCTGTGTCGCGTCACGATTGGCCGCGTTGTACTGCGCAACCGCGCGGACCAGCGGATACAGCAGCGCCAGCGACCGCAGGCCGGCGAGGAAATTTCGTCCACCATTGGCGGCGCCCATGAACTGAAACGACTCGAGCTTGTTGTGGATCATCCGCCAGTGCAGTGCGAACGTGTTCTCGTCGCGCGGCTCGAATCGTTGATGATTCGCGAACAACTTCGCCTTCGACAATTTGCCTGGCTGATTCGACGAGCCAAGCGCGCCGAACCCGCCGTAGCCCAGCACCAACTTGGTCATTGCAATCGTTCGCCCGAATCGTGTTGCGCGTCCGTCGAGCACGTCTTCGTCTCGACGCAGATACATTCCCAGTACCGCCCGAAACGCCATACGATGAACCGCGCTCGGTCGGTCGATCGGCGCGGCCGTTGTCGCTTCGATATGACGCTTGAGCTCCGGGTACATATGCGCCAAAGTCGCCCGCTCCAGCTGATCCGTCTGCATCATCTCAAGCTGGTTGCACATCAATGCAATGAGCATCGCCCGCTGTTCATCGCGCGCGAACCCGCCCATCAGCGTGCCCAGAAACTCGCACACCGCTTCGACCTGATCGCGATCCAGAAAACAACGCGTCGCGTCGTCGAAACTTTGCAGCGATGACACGCCGGTCTGCTGCGCGAACCGCCGCAGCTCCGGCAGCGCATCGGCATGGGGCGCCCCAACATTCCGGCGGACGGTGGGGCAGTCGTATCTGGCCGTCACGCTCACCTCGCCCGCGAACGTGGCAGAGATCTGAAACGGAAATAGCCGGCAACCCAGCGGCTTGACATCGCCGCCAAATTGTTCGTGAATCCGACAGCGCCCGTTCGATTCATTCAAAAAAACGCAGGCCCCGTCCGCGCGCTGAGCCAGAAAAGTCTTGCCCGCATGACGCAGCAACACGTCCGCCCCATGCAGCGGGTCGTCGGCCGGCCAGTTGAGCGTGGTGATCCGCTCCGCGTCGCCGGCGATC
>JACMJD010000654.1 GCA_014380825.1 Phycisphaerae bacterium
CAGCGTCGCGGGCAGCCGTGTGCGAAAGATGTTGCTGATCGCCTCGCCGGTGGCCCAGCTGTTGCCCCAGTTGAAGGTGAAGATCGACTTGACGAAGATCCACAGCTGCACGTACCAGGGATCGTTCAAGCCGAGCTGCTGGCGAATCGCCTGGATCTGCTCCGGGGTCGCAAGCAACCCGCCCAGGATCTCTGCCGGGTCGCCGCCGAAGAACTTGAACAGAAAGAATACAAACAGGATGACCCCGGCCAGCGTCGGGACCATTTGCCAGAGCCTGCGTAAGATGTATGCGGACAAGCGAAGCTTCCGGCTTGGGCGTGAAGCGCGGATTATGCCGTTGCCCGCCTTTCGCACAAGTGGGCGTAATTCGGGAGGGTCTCGATGACAAGTAGGCGCGCCTTCACCAAAGCACTCGCGGTAGTGCCTGCGGCCACATCGATGAGAGTCGCTGCTCAGCCGACCAACGGCGATGGCGCGCTGAAGGTTTTGCGCTACGCCTTCCGCATCGCGGAGACCGGGTTCGATCCGGCGCAGGTCAACGACTTCTATTCGGCCAGCATCATCGGCAACATCTTCGATGCGCCGTTGGCGTACGACTTCCTCGCGCGCCCCACCAAAATTGTGCTTAACACTGCCGAATCGATGCCGGAAGTATCGAGCGACTTCACGCAACTCACGGTTCGCATTCGGCCCGGCATCTACTTCCAAGACCATCCGGCCTTCAAAGGTCAGAAGCGGGAACTGGTCGCACAAGACTACGTTTACTCGATCAAACGCTTCTACCACCCCAAGTTCAAGAGCCAGAACGTCACACTGCTCGAAAACTCGAAGATTCTCGGCATGTCCGAGATTCGAGCTGCTGCGCTGAAAGGCGCCAAGTTCGACTATGACCGCGAAGTTGAGGGCATTCGTGCTCTGGACCGTTTTACGTTTCGCATAAAACTAGGCGAACCCGGCCCGCGCTTTTATCACGCCCTTGCAAACAGCTCGTTCCTGGGCGCGGTGGCGCGTGAGGTGGACGAGATGTACGACGAAAAGGAAATGATGGCGAATCCGGTCGGCACCGGTCCCTATCGGCTGGTCGACTGGCGCCGCTCGTCGCGCATCGTGCTGGAGAAGAATCCGACTTATCGCGACGATATCTACAACGAGCAACCGAACGACGAGTACGGCATACAGGCGGCGGCGCGAATGAAAGGCCGCAAGCTGCCGCTGATTGATCGCATTGAGGTCTACATCGTAGAAGAGAATCAGCCGCGCTGGCTGGCGTTCCTTAACGCCGAACACGATCTGGTCGATGAGATTCCTTACGACATGGCCAACCTGATCGTGCCTAACGGCAAGCTCGCGCCGAACCTGGTGAAGCGCGGCATTCAGATGGATCGCGACTATCGCGCCAGCGTCGACATGGCGTTATTCAATATGGAGCACCCGCTGGTCGGAGGCTACACGGCCGATAAAGTCGCATTGCGCAGGGCTGTCGGCCTCGCGTATGAGATGCCGAACGAGATTCGTCTCGTGCGCAAGAGTCAATCGATTCCGTCGCAATCGCCTGTGTCGCCGCTAACGTATGGTTATGACGCAGCATTCAAGAGCGAGATGGGGGACTACAACCCGGCGCATGCGAAAGCGCTGCTCGACTCGTTCGGATACCTTGACAGGAACGGAGACGGTTGGCGCGAGATGCCGGATGGTAGACCGCTGGTGCTGGAGATGGCCACGCAGCCGGATCAGCTCTCGCGTCAACTCGACGAAATCTGGCGCAAGAGCATGACTGCGATCAACGTTCACATTGCATTCAAGCCAGCCAAGTGGCCCGAGAATCTGAAGAATTCCCGCGCCGGCAAGCTGATGATGTGGCGAGTGGGTTGGGTGGCCAATCAGCCGGACGGCGACGTGTTCCTTCAACTCGGCAACAGCACGAACATTGGACAGGCCAATCATGCTCGCTTCAATCTGCCGGCATACAACAAGCTGTATTCGATGCAGAAAACGCTGCCTGATGGGCCCGAGCGCGACGCGGTGATGCTGGACGCGAAGAAGCTCCTCGTCGCGTACATGCCATACAAGTTCGTCGGACATCGCATCGAGACCGCCATCTTTCATCCGTGGGTCGTCGGATATCGCCGCCACTCGTTCATGCGCGCGATGTGGAAGTACATCGATATCGACAACGACCTTAAAGGCGAGCGCGGCGCATGAGCTCGTTCAGCCGGCGTGACACGCTCAAGGCGCTCGGCGCTCTTCCAATAGCCGCTTCAGCGTCAGCGCAAACATCGACGCAGAACGGGAAAAAAGTCCTGCGTTACGCGTTCGAGGTGGCGGAAACCGGTTTCGATCCCGCGGCCATCAATGACTTGTACTCGCGCATCGTCACGTCGCACATCTTCGAGTCGCCCTACGGCTACGACTTCCTCGCCCGGCCATATGAAATACGCCCGGCGACCGCCGAAGGCATGCCCGAGGTGTCGGCCGACTTCCGCGTGTGGAGCGTTCGCCTGAAGCGCGGTATCTACTTTCAGGACGATCCTGCATTTAAAGGCGAGCGGCGCGAATTGGTCGCCGCCGACTATGCGTATGCCTTCAAGCGCTTCTTCGACCCGCGCTGGAAGTCCCCGCTGGTCGCCAGTCTCGCGGACCTGAAGATCATCGGCATGGCCGCGCTGCGCGAGCTTGCATTGAAAGGTAAGCAGGCGTTCGACTACGACACGCCGGTCGAAGGAATGCGCGCCATCGACCGATACACGATCCGCTTCGAATTCGAAGAGCCCAACCCTCGCTTCGTCGAGACGTTGGCCGACGCCAGCTTGTACGGGGCGGTCGCGCGTGAAGTTGTCGAGATGTACGGCGACACGATGCCGG
>JACMJD010000655.1 GCA_014380825.1 Phycisphaerae bacterium
CCCATGTAAGTTTTTCGGCCAGAGTGGGAAGTGGAGAATCAAACCGGTGAACGGTTAGCGCAAGATAAAATTATCGATAACGCCGTGTCTGAGTGTATTAGCGAAGACGCGGATTCTTAATCTTACGACGACAAGAATCCGGGTCTTCGCGAGTACACTCAGACCGGGCGTGACAACGCTTATGAACATCACCATCATCAGTTGCTCCCTCAACCCCGACAGTCGCTCGCGCGTGCTTGCGAACAGCGCCGCTGAGATCCTTCGCAAGCACGAAGCGACCGTTCAGCTTCTCGATCTCCGCGAGCATCCGCTGCCGATGTGTGATGGCGAATCGTGCGATCCCGTCGCGATCGCGCCATTGCGTGATGCAATTCTGAAGTCGGACGCGATCCTGCTGGCCGTGCCGATTTACAACTACGACGTGAACGCGGCCGCGAAGAATCTGGTCGAGCAAACCGGCAAGGCGTGGGAAGGCAAAAGCGTCGGTTTCCTCTGCGCGGCGGGCGGGCATGGAAGCTACATGTCCGTGATGAGCTTGGCCAACAGCCTCATGCTCGATTTCCGCTCGCTGATCGTGCCGCGATTTGTTTATGCGGTGGGAAAGGATTTCGACGGCGACGAGATTGCCTCGCCGAAGATTCGCGAGCGCATCGAACAGCTCTGTTCAGAAACGGCGCGTCTAGCCAAGGCACTCAGATCTAATTGAGACGTCGTGACCGCACGAACACGCGCGCCAACAAAACCATGCCGACTCCCGGCAGCAGCCAGGTCAAGCGTTGCAGGATGAACCCCATCCAGAACATCGGCAGCGCGATGAGAACCGCGCCGGCGAAGACAGTCAGTTGCCACCGAGTTGGCTTCAATCGCCCGCGGCCAGGAATCATGCAAAGCCAAACGTACGCGGGGAACGCCAGGCCGTAGAAGCCCATGAACATGCGGTAGACCATTTCGTCGCCGGCGAGTTTTGTGAACCCGTAGACGTTGTAGGCGATGAAGATCACGACGAACGACGTCAGAAAACTCAGCACGATGAATCGCAACTTCTCGGGTGAGTGATATCGCGCATGCGCGGCCATCGTGAACGCGATCTGGCCGATCATGTGAAGACCGATCGCCATCACTGCGATGGCGGGAAGTGTGTGACCGTGCTTCAGCGCCTGGGCAAGTGGCTGCGCGTAGATCGCGGAGAACACGATCATCAACAGGAAAAGCACGCCGAACCCGACCGAAAATGCTCTTCGTGCCGCGGCCACGGGCAACGCTTGCCGGGCGGCGTGGAAGGTGATGTCGAGATAAGGACAAAGTAGAAATCCAAAGATGCAAACCGGCGCGAGCAGCGCGGCCTTGCGCGGATCGCCGAGATAAAGTTGGGGTGCGAGGTTTTGGTTCGACCTGACCATCGACACGTACGCGATCAACATCGCGCACGACAGCGCGTACACCAGGATCGACGAAACCAGATCCGCGCGGGCGCGCCACTCGCCGGCGAGGTAAATCGCACCGAACGCCACAAGCAACAGCAGGTATGTCCCGATCTTCGGCGTCATGAACGGCGCGAGAATGCAGCCGACAAACGCGATGTGAAACGCGAACGTGACGATCGAAAACCAGCGACACGCCCCGGCGTGCGCGAGGACGATGTGACGACTGGTGGTTCGACGGCGAAGTACCCATCCCATCGCGCCGGCGCCGACGACATTAGGAACCGCGAACACAATCCATCCCCAGAGGCCGTAGTCGCGAATGAGCAGCACGGGCAGGAACATACCGATGCACCAGCTCCAACTGGTCGCAAGATAGATCGCCGAGGGAATCCAATTTGCGTGCGCGCCGGGTGCATCAATCGAAAAGCCCGGACCTGTGGTCCGGGCTTGTGGTTGCTCGATCGGAGGCGCGGGATTCATCGTGGGTGTCGCGCGCGGTTTCATCGATCGCGTCGTCGCGCTTTCTTCCTTTGATGATGCACTTTGGGCGTCACGTGGAACGTGGCTTCGCACTTGCCGACGCGCTTATCCTTCTCGCCCCGTCGCGCGGCCTGTTGCGTGATCTCCATGTCGATCGTGATATTGAACTCTTTCTTCGTCGCCAGGCGCGCTTTGATGTCCTCGCGCGGCTGCATGCGATAAATCGCGGGACCGAAACAGGGGCGAAGGAACGTGTAGTTGAGATTTTTGCAGACGACGGTGTAATCCGCGCCGCAGATGCCGAAGACGTAGCTTCCGCCGGCGATTTCGCTGTTGGCGAGCAGCGCCCCGCCGGCCATGGCGCGATACCAGTTGCGGTTGAACCGTCGGAACGGAAGGATCGCACGGGCGGCGAACGAGTTTTTGTCCAGCTCTTTCATCCGGATGCCGCTGAAGAACGCCAGCGGCAGCCAGATCAGCGAACAGACGCTGTTCCAGAAATTATCGCGCATCGACAGGCGGCTGATGAACGCTTCGATCTTGTCGAAGATTCTCGGCTGAATGATCGGCCGGGTGCGCTCGGGACGATCCTCTTCCGCACCCGCACCATCGGCCCGGACTGGCGCGGGAATCTCGTCGTTGATCTCGCGATGGATTGCTTCGTGCGACGACGTGACCACACCGGCGCTCGCCCCGCCGTTAGTTGCTGCGATTGACTGATCTTCCAAATCGTGCATGAGCAAACCGGTGGCCGAGCAAACATCATCGGTGGGCGAACCGCCGCCGATGCGTGCCCAGGAAACAAGTCTATGCGGATGCCGGGCCCACTCAAAGGATCGCGCAAAATAATTCGATGAATCCAGCGCGCCAAAACGGGAGGCAGCCTCTGTCGTCGGCGGAACTTTCCGGGACTCAAGAAGCACTTGGTCGATTGTCACCGCAACGTCGGACCGGTTTGCATGTAGCTTCACGACTCAGCCACTCCTCTCCCCCGGCCCGCTCTTCCTCCCGATCCGATTCAGCCCCGTTAAGTCACCCTAGTGCGGCTGGCAATTTCTGTTTCATCGTCAGCACTGGTTCAAAAAGATCTCCCATCTTCTTGACCCGCGCAACGGCTTCGTCCGCCTCGAAGTGGATCGCTTCGACCTTCTTCGTTCGCAGTGCCGTCTCCACTTCTTTCCATGTCAACGGCGCCGAAACCCAGGGCCGCTCGCGCGCACGCAGTGAATAAACATTCACCGTCGTCTTGTGCTCATCGTTCTGGCTCCAGTCGATGAATACCTTGCCGCCACGCAGATCTTTGCGCATTAAGTGAACCACGCGCTTCGGATCGTTTTTCTCGAACAGCAGGGCGATCGCTTTGGCGAAATCCTTCGTCTGATCAAACGTTACCTTCGTGTTCAGCGGCACGACTAGGTGCAATCCTTTGCCGCCAGAATGTTTGACGAACGTTTGCAATCCGAGGCGGGTAAATAGGTCGCGCATTTCGATTGCAACGCGGCAAGCGTCCCACACGCCGGCTGGGGGACCGGGATCAAGATCGAATACGACCATCGTCGGCTGCTGGACGTTCTTGGCTTTCGAGAGCAACGTGTGGAGCTCGATCGAGGCAAGGTTTTCGATCCACGCCAGCGTCTGCACGTCGTTGACCAGACAGTAATCAATGCGTCCATTCTTGCCGCGGCTGGGGACCATCTTCGTCTTCACCCAATCCGGCCGATGGCTCGGGCAACGCTTCTCGTAGAAAAACATTCCGTCAACGCCGTTCGGATACCGCTTGAGCGTGATCGGTCGATCCTTCAAGTGCGGCAGGAGCACTTTGGCAATCGAGAGGTAATAGTGAATGACGTCGCCCTTCGTGAAGCCGACGCTGGGGTAGAGAACCTTGTCCATGTTGGAAAAGTTCAGAGTGCGGGAGCCGAGTTTGAAGGTAGTGGAGGGCATGGAAGTAAATGACCAATGACCAAGGTCACAATGACCAATCAATCACCAAGCACGAAGCACCAAGTTGGGACTTGGTCATTATTCATTGATTGGTCATTGAGACTTGGTCGTTGGTCATTCCGAGTCATGCGACTTTCTTACGGCGACGCGCCGTTTCTTGTCCCGGGTGCGCGTGCCCGTTCTTCCCTTTCTTCTTTTTCGCTTCCGCCAGGCTCTGCTCGAGGGCGGCCATCAGGTTGATCACTCGGTGCGGGCGCTCGGCCACCGCGGGTTGCGTGACGATCTCTTCGCCCTTGGCCTTTTTCTCGATCAGCTCCATCACGCGTTCCTGGTAGTCGTCGTGATATTTGCTCGGCTTGAAATCGGCGCTGAGCTGATCGACCAGGTGCTGGGCCATTTTCACTTCGCGCTCGTCGACCTTTACGTCGCTCACGCCGGCGACCTCGCGGGCGGGTAACACTTCTTCGTTGAAGTGCATCGTCGTCAGGCTAATCACGCCGTTGATCGGCCGCAGCGCGCAGAGATATTCCTTCTGCCGCATGACGAAGGTCGCGATCGCAACCTTCTTGCTCTTGTTCATCGCCTCCACCAGCAACTTGTACGACTTGGCCGCGTGCTCGCCGGGCGCGAGATAGTACGGGCGGTCGTAGTAGAGCGGATCGATGTCGTTCAGATCAACGAAGTCCTGGATTTCAATCGTGCGCGACGCTTTTGGAGCGAGCGCTTCCAGCTCTCGGTCTTGCACGATCACGTATTGATCCGGCGCTACCTCGTAACCTTTCACGATGTGCTCGGGATGAACTTCTTTTCCATCGGCGCTGCACACCATCTTGCGCTGAAGGCGCGCATGATCCTGATCGTGCAGCATGTGAAAATGAATGTTCTTCTCGCGAATGGCGACGAACAATTTAACCGGGATATTGACCAGCCCGAAGCTGATCGAACCGGACCACATGGAACGACTGCCGGTACGGGGCATAAATCACCTCAACCCTTGCTTTGAGGAACTAGATTTCACGAATCACTTCACAAGCTTCTTTGTCTTCACGAAGTCCCTTGAACGCCGGCTGACGCAGTACGCCTGCGTCGGTCCAGCCATGGAATTCAACTTCGCCGACGAGGACCGGCTCGACGAAATTCATCTTGATCGGTCCGCGCGGCAGCGGGTCGACGAATGGATTGCGATCGGTGCGAATCGCACGCAGCGTGCGCATCAGCGACACGTGTGTAGCAGCGCCAAACCCACTGCCCACTCGACCGGCATAGCGGAACCGTGGATTCCCGCCGCTCGTCGGCTTAGCGACATTCGGCGGCTCGTAATATCCAACCAGCAGCGCGCCGATGCGATCGGGCTCACCGATCTGTTCCTGCCAGCCGCCGATGACGAATTCCTGGCGGCGTATCAGTTTGGTCTTGATCCACGCCGGCGAGCGCCGGCCAGGTTCATAGGTACTGTCCAAGCGCTTCGCGACGATTCCTTCCAAGCCCAGCGTTTTCGCGGCCAGCAAAATTTGTTTGCCCCCGCCGACCTGTGATGTCGTGAGCTGCCAGCGCGGGCCGAGCAGCGGCAGAGATTCGAGCAGCTCGCGCCGCGCGGTGTACGGCAGCGGCATCGTCGATCGGCCATTCAGGTAGAGCAGGTCAAATATGACGTAGAAGATCGGCACATCGCGCACGGCCCGGTTGATCGAGGGCGCTTCATTCAGATGCATGCGCTTCTGCAAGCGCGAGAAGCTAGGCCGATCGACGTCGTCCAGCGCGACGATCTCCCCGTCGAGAATCGCCTGTCGATCGGCGAACACCTCGGCGAGCGCGTGCAGTTCCGGATATCGGCGAGTGGTGTCCAGCAGGTTGCGAGTCTGAAGCCGGCACCGTCCGCGATCGAAGAACGCG
>JACMJD010000656.1 GCA_014380825.1 Phycisphaerae bacterium
CCGCCGATCCAGTTGCCGCTAAGGGCCCACGATCCTGAGGTTGGATCGAGCCAAGTCTGCGCCGATGCACGGTGGCCGAACGATGCCGAAATGCCGGCAGCCGCGAGCACCGCCCACAGCCGGTTCCGCCCCTGACTGGTTGATATTTGCATCGATCATCCTTTCGGCGAATGCAACAAGAGCGTTGCCTCGCCGATTCATGAAGCGCGGACAGTTCGGCGACTATCTTAGTACCGGCACTGACCTTTCCCAATGCAATCTGTCTGAAACCATGGCACAATTGCCGCTGTAGAAGCTGCGGGAAGCGACATAGGATCAACATCAAAGAGAGGCTTGGCATGAAGTTCACCGCCGTATTCATACTCACGTTCGTGTTGTCAGGTTGGTCGCTGGTTCGGGCACAAGCTGGCGACCCGCTGCCGAGCATGCAGGAACTTCAGCAACTGCAAACCGAAAAGCAGTGGCAGCCGCTGTTGCAGAAGTTGTCGCGCGTGTTGTCGCTGCGTGGGGATGCTGCGAAGACTTTTGATCGGTATGAATTATTCATGATGAAGGGCGAGGCGCACGCGCAGCTCAAGCAGCCCGCGCCGGCGGCGAGTGCGTTTGCGGATGCCGCGAAGGAAGCGGCGGCCGACAAGAAGCGCGCAGCCTTGGCCAGCAGCACCGCGCTGCTGATCAAGCGGTCGCAGGCGTTTGTGTACAAGCGGAAAAGTCCGACGACTCAAGCGACCGATTCGAAAGAGATCGACGTGCTCGACCCGGCCAAGCGCAAAGAGGGTTTCGCGGCGCTGGCGGCGGATGAGCTGGCGGTGCTTCAGCCGAAAGTGAAGGCCGCGACCACCGCCAACAATCTCAAGCCGGTGGTCGACGTGATGAAGTCGATGGACGACCTGCGCAACGCCGAGCTGGCGTCGGCGGGGAACACGTCGATGAGCGATTCGCTGCTGCCGCCGCTGGCGACGCACTCAAAAGAGCTGAGCGCGAAGTACGTGGCCGAGCAGAAACAGAAGGTGGACGCGATCGACAAAGTCGCGAACCAGGTCGTCGATAGCGGACCCGATCGACGAGGCGCCAGCGGCGGACGCGCGTACGAGCGAAGATACAAGAAGCGCGGCTTGATGAGCGCCGATTCGAACAACCTCAAAACCGCGATGGCCGTCTGCACCGAAATCGCAGCGGGCGACCGGCAGATGGCCGAGGTGTTCGGCGCGGAACTTGGCAAGCCGCTGCAGGATGTCGCCACCGAGGCGACCGCCGTCGCACAACGCGCCGAGGCGGTACTGAAGACGGATTATTCGATCACCGTCAACGATCCAAAAGGGTTGAAGTAAGACCACGAAACGAGCTCGTGATCCCGAATCTTTCGACGCGCAACCGCCAGGACGAATGGATGGATCGGCCCGGCGTCGACGCGAACGCGCTGCGCGACAGCCTGCGGTTCATCCGCCGCGTCAATTCGCTGTTGGGTTACACGCGCGCGACGATCTCACATCTGGAGCGCTTCAGCCGGCGCTGGCAGCGGCATCAGGTCATACGCATTGTCGATTTCGCCACCGGCTCGGCCGATGTTCCGCTGGCGATCCTGCGCTGGGCGGATGAGAAAAAGTGGCAAGTCCGGGTTGTCGCCATCGATCTGCATCCGATCACCTCGCACATCGCCGAGGAAGAAGCGATCCGCGATCAGCGGCTTTCGATCCTGCGCGCCGATGCGCTGGCCACGCCGTTTGCGGATGGGAGCTTCGATTACGCGCTGACCGCGATGTTCCTGCATCACCTGGATGAGACCGACGCGATTCGCGTGTTGAAAGAGATGAGTCGCGTGGCGCGGCGGGGCGTGATCGCGGCCGACCTGGTGCGGAACCGTCGAGCTTATCGCTGGATTTCGTTGTTCACGATGTTCGCAAGCGAAATGGTCCGTCACGATGCGCGGGTCAGCGTGGCGCAGGCGTTTTCACGCGATGAAGTTCTTGCGATGCGCGATGCCGCGGGCATTAGATATGCGCGATATTATCCCCACTTCGGCCACCGTTTCGTGCTGGCCGGGGAGAAGTCGCCATGAAACACGCACCTGGCGCCGTATCGCGATCCGCGCCGCCCGACCATTTTTTTGACGTTCATCGAGGATTGCTGCCGAACGATAATGGGGCTGTGGCCGGTCGTTCGTCTATCGTCCAGCGCACCGCCGGAGTTGGAGGCGGCAGCGCAGGCATCGCGGTGATCGTTGCGACGATTGTGGGCGCGCTCGCGTTCGCGCACCTCGTGCGAACGATCATGATGCGTCGCGGACCGGGCAGCACCCAGTCCAGTCGATTAGACGCGCTGCGCCGCGCGATCCTCGGCGTGCAGAAAAAGCAGATCGCGGCCGTGCTCGGTCAGCCACGCGCGACGATCGGGCGCGGGAATCATCTCACCGATGACACGTGGTATTACCCGATCGATCCGAAACAACGATTGGCGCTGACGATTGAGTTCGATCGAGACATAGCAAGGCAAACGCAGGTGATCGACGGCATCCGAACCGCGCGGTCACGGCGACAACAAATCCCGCGCTCGCTCTAGCACCACGGGCTGCTAATTCCCCTCACCCGCAAGAATGGCCGGGCGTGTGGCAGTGGGCGCGGCGAAGCCATTTGCCGATCGCGGGCCGGTTGATCCCTGGTTCAGTTTCGCCAGGCGGTCGTCGACGCTCTTCTGCAATGCATCGAGCGCATCCACATATCGCCCACCGAGGGGCGGGTTCATGTTCTTCGCAAGCTTGATCAGCCTGCTCGCGTCTTTCAGCTCGTCCGTCGCGTTGGATTGTGCCAGCACTTCAACCTTATCTTTGATCAGCGGAGCCATCTTCCCCTGCTTGCTGATGTCGTTCTTCATTGTCTTCTCGGCGAAGGCGATCGCATCTTCAAACTTTCCGCTGCTCAGCGCTGCTTCCATATAGGAGTCGATCAATTCATCGACCTGCGCGCCGGCCTCGTGATTGCCCTGGCGATACTCCAGCGCCGCGCGAAGGAACGGAAGGGCGGCGTCGGACTGCGCGGGCTTGAGGTCCATGTAATGCCGCGCGATCTGCGACTGCGTGATCGCCAGCTTGTCCAGATCCTTCTCGGCGGTGAGCACCTTGGCCAGTTGCAGGCGGATCGCGATCTGGCGCGCCGGATCGCCGCGAAATTTCTCGGCCCAGTTGGTCAGTTGCTCGTTGCTCATCGATGGCAGGATTGACTGCAACACAAGCCACGCTTCAGCTTTGATCGTCGGGTCGGCGCGCACGCGATCACCAACCAAGAGCGGAAGAAGCGCGTTCGCCTGATCAGGCGTCGGCGCAAGCTGGCCAAGCGTTTTGACGGCTTGAAGGACGACGCTGTCATCCGGATCGGCGATCGCCTCGATCACGCTGAAGGCCGTGTTGTTGTCGCGCAGCTCGCCTAGCGCTTGAAGGGCGGCGATGCGCACGCGCGCATCTTCGCGCGGCGTGAGCAGTTTCAGATACAACGACATGATCAGACCGCGCTGCTTGAGCGGCACCAGCGCCATGACCGCATCGGCACGAAGCTCGACCTGGCCGTTCGATGCGGTGCGCTCGATGATGTCGCGCAGTGTGACCGCGATCTGTTCCGCCAGCGCCGGACGCTGTTCCAGGATTGCCTTTCCCAGCGGCTGCAACGCGCCGACGGCAGCGCGGACGACCGTTGGCGCCGGATCGTTCAGCAATTTCACCAGCGCCGGCGCCGAACGCACGTCGTTGATCTCCTTGAGCGCTAGCGCGATCTGACCGCGCACGAGCGGGTCCGATTCCTGCGCGAGCTGCTGGAGCAGCGGCTCGAGCGATTCCTTGTCGTTCTTAATCCACAGCGCGGTCACGACGGCTTTGCGAACCGTCGGGCTGCTGTCGCCGATCATCTTGCGCAGCTCGTCGTACACGGCGGGCGCCGCGGGATTGTTGGCGGACCAGTCCTCCTGTACCTGCGCGGCGGCGCGGGCGCGAATCTCCGGCACGCCGGCGCGAAGCCAACCGATCAGCAGTTCGTCGCGCTTGTTTGGCGGCGTCTGCTGATACTGCGCCCGCAGCGATGTTTCCAATGTGCTCGCCAGCTGCGCGATCCGCGCCAGGTCGCGCTCGCGCGATGCCGCCTTTCGCTCGAGCATCTCAGCACGAAACTCCGCGTCATTGCGGCGGGAATTGGCGATCCACCATTGGTCCCAGTCGCGAATTTCGTCCGGTTCCACCCCGCTCAGCGACGCCAGCGCGTCGGCGGCGCGACCGCGGATCCTGACGCTCTCGTTCGGATTGCGAAGCAGCGCGATCAAAGTCTCGGCACAGCTTTTTTCGGAGAACGCGCCCAGCGCTCGGATGGCGGCCAATCGGATGTCCTCGATCGATTTCTGTCGGTTGGCGGCGATCGAGATCAGTCGATTGATTACCTGCGGATTGCCCTTGTAGTTTCCCAGCGCCGCGGCGGCCGCTTCCGTGAGATTCTTGTTCGCGGTGAAACAGGCGAACAGCGTCTCGACGAAATCCGGATCACGCCGCCCCGAATCCGCCAGCGCCCGGGCGACGGCGACGGAACTCAAGGTCTGTTCGCGTAGCGCGCCGAGCAGCGCGGTTTTCGCCGCCGGATCGGACTGGGCGAGCAATCGCCTCGCGATTTCCTCGCGTTCCGGCGCCGGTGTGTAGGGGTCTGACAGCGCTGCCGAAAGTTGCTGAATAGTCCGCTGGGTCGCCTCTGTAGGGTCAAAATCGGGCAGGGCGGCGGAGGTCGGTGCGGCAGCGGGTTGGGCAAACGTCGCAGATTCGGACAAGGCATGCGCAGCGACGGAGATCGTCATCGCCGTCAGCCAGGTCGCAATGGTCCGCCGCTTTGTATTCACGTCGTCATGTGTTTGCTGAGCCGGCCGTTCCCGGCTGAAGTTTTTCCTTGCCCGCAATCGCTAACTGCGGAAATGGAGAAGTCCCTGACGCGATTATCGTCGAAATCGTGAGCGTACCGTATTTCGAATTCTCGGCAAAGTGCCACGCCGCGCGCCGGATCGACCTGAGCCGCACCAAGTTCGCGGTGGGCCACGCTGGGGCCGCGCTCCATCGCTTAGCGTAAGTGTAGTCCGGATCATTCGATTGTGTGCTTGAAATTGCCGTCGCGTCGTCTGTAAAGTAAAGGTGGACGGAACCGATTCACTCAAGGCGGACGCGCGGCCGATGGAAACCAACGACTGGAATGATGCCGAACGACGCGTCGAACGCGCGCAAGAACTGTTCGAGCAGCACAAGTGGCAGGAAGCACTTGAAGAACTGCGCGCCGCCACTAACGTCAATCCGTACAACGCATCCTGGTATTTCAACATCGGCCTGACGCTCGATGAGCTGGGCCGATTTGACGAAGCGATCGACGCGTATGCGCAGGCGCTGGAAATCGATCCGGATGATTTGCAGGCCCTGCATCATCTGGGCCTTGACCTGCATCAGGTCGGGCGGTTTCGCGAAGCGCTTCAGCAGTTCGACAAAGCACAACTGGTCGATCCCGCGTTCGAGGCTTCGTACTGCGCGCGGATCCTCACCTACACCGAGCTTCAGGAACACGACAAGGCCGAGGAGATGTTTTACCTCGCCCGGCTGTACAAAGATCACTGCGAGCAGTGCTACTACAACATCGGCGTGAGCCTGGCCGACCGCGGGCTGCACGACCGCGCGATCTACTGCTTCACCCGCACGCTCGACACGCAGGATGATTGGCCGGAGGTGCATTTCCGGATCGCCAAGTGCTATCACCTCAAAGGTGATCTTGAACAGTCGCGTCGGCACTACGCGTTGGGATTGCGACAAGACCCGGGCGACGTCGATTCGCTGCTCGATCTATCCGAGTTGCTGATCGAAATGAAGCGCCTGGACGAGGCGGGCGAAAAGATCCGTCGCGCGATCGAGCTGGCCCCGGAAGAACCCGCCTGCCATTGCTGCAACGGCCGCTGGCTGGTGCGACGCGGACGGTTCGACGAAGCGATCGCTTC
The DNA here is from genome assembly GCA_014380825.1 of Phycisphaerae bacterium. Next base: position 5,995 of record JACMJD010000656.1, read on the forward strand.
GCTGCAAAAAGCGCTGGTGCTCGATCCCACGTGCCCGACCGCGCACCTGCATCTGGGCGCGATTTACCATCGTTCGGACGAAGGCGAGCTCGCGCGAAAACACCTCCGCGCCGAGCTGCTTCTCCGGCCGGAAGATCCGACGATTCTTTGGGAGCTGGGAAACCTCCTGCTCGACATCGGCGAAACCCGGCCGGCCGTCGCGTGCTTCAAGCGGTTGATCCAACTCCAACCAAAGAACATCGCGGCGTGGCTGAACCTGGGCGTCGCCCAATTCATCCGACGACGATATCAGGAAGGCATCGCCTCGTGCGAACAGGCATTGCGACTCGATCCGCGAAACATTCGCGCACGATTCAACCTGGCGCTGGCACATTGTCAGACGAATGAATTCGAAGCCGCGCTGGAACACGCGACCGAAGGCTTGAAACTCTCCCCACGCGATCTGGCCATGCAGCGATTGGAATTCCGAGTGCGTGCGCTGCGAATGAAGTCGCGCATCGCCAACGTCTTCTCTCGCCTGTTTCGCGGCGGAAGAATTTAGCCACGCAGGGTGCCTTTCGTGGCTGAACCCGCTTTCATCGATTAATCAAAAACGTCTGTCCGGATTCCATGTGAACCGGCGTGAACGCTTGCGCCGCTTTGGTAGCCAGGAATTCCTCCAGCGCGATGCGCGCGCCGACCAAGGCGGGCGTGTGGCCCGGGTCTTCGACGACGATGATACCGCCGCTGGTCATCCGCGGCGCGACCTTGATCAGCCCGGCCAGCACCGCTTCGTACAGGTCGACGTCGATATTCGCTACGGCGATCCTGTCGATCTCGGCGGGGATTTCTTCTTCAATGATGTTGTGTCGGCGGACGAACACGTTCAGGCCTGCATCGCGCTTTTCGTGCCGCTTGAGGCGTTGCTCAACGGCGGCGATTCCGTCGGTCGCGTGCGTGCCGGACCAGATCGCATCGGCGCTTTTCTTGGCCGCGTCGTATTCGAAGCCTTCAAACACGTCGAAGAAATACGCATCGCGATGGATGCCGGCTTCGTACATGTAGTGCAGCGCGACCGATCCGCTGCTGCCGCGGAAGCAGCCGATTTCCAGGAACACGCCGGCGAGATTCCGCGTGATCTCCAGCGCCTGGCAGAGATTGATGAAATCGCCGGCGCCCGAATCCCACTTTGCGTAACCTTCTTCGCGATGCGAGTGCCATTCGTTCTCAAGCACCTGGTGCGCGATTTTGTTGTGATCGACATACAACGCCGGCCCGAACGTCCAGACAGGAATGAATGGTCCGTGTCGTTCGAGCAGGCGTTTGACGAAATCGCGCCCGTTGAAGTGGTTCGAGCAGGCGTAGACGAACGCGAGGTTGGCAAAATCGAGCTTGTCGAATTGATCGATTTGGGAACGATCGACAATCAATGGCCGGAACGTTGGCGGCCGCGGGCGCGACGCCATCGTGCAAAACCATCACTAGTCGCTGCGGAAACTTCTGCCCGGCGAGCTTGACGGCCTTGCTGATGTCCTCAACGGTCACTCGCGGCGGAAAAAGCATGGGATAGCCTCACGATTAGGGCGCGCGATGAGTTTTGTCCGCATCCCGACTATCATGTAAACCGTGTCGGCCCGCAAGCTATACCTCGAAACCTTCGGCTGCCAGATGAACGTGCTCGACAGCGAGCTGGTTCTGGGACAGCTTCGCGCGCAAGGCTACGAATCCACCGACGATCGCGAACAGGCCGACGTGATCATCTACAACACCTGCTCCGTGCGCGAGCACGCCGAGCAAAAGGTGTGGTCGCGCCTGGGCCAACTGCGCGATCGCAAGCAAACCGATCCGCACGTCGTGATCGGTGTGATCGGCTGTATGGCCGAGCGCGATGGGATGAACATCTTCAAGCGGTTTCCGCACGTGGATATTCTCTGCGGGCCGGGTGAGCTTGACAAGTTGCCCGGATTGATTCACAACGCGGTGGTCACTCTGACCCCCTCGCCCGGTACGCCGGGAGAGGGTTGGGGTGAGGGCCAGACCGCGAGTGACGCAGTTTCCAATTCGGCCCTCACCTCAATCCTCTCCCAGAGTACTGGGCGAGGAGGTAAGACACGACAAGTCGCGCTGATGGGC
>JACMJD010000657.1 GCA_014380825.1 Phycisphaerae bacterium
TGTTCAGCGCGTAATCGTTGTAGGGCGTAAGCCCACAGATCAGCGTGACGCCGACGAGGCCGAGGAGGATGGAGCGCCAGGTGATCGGAGATTGCTGCGGGGACGATGACAAGGTGACAAGGTGAGGGGGTGACAAGGTGAGAGAGGGCGGCGCGCTTTCTTCCTTCACCTTGTCACCTTGTCACCGTTTCACCTTGTCCAAGCTTCAGACGTCAAATGAAATCCCTTGCGCCAGCGGTAGCTCTTTGGAGTAATTGATCGTGTTCGTCGTGCGTCGCATGTACGCCTTCCACGAATCGGATCCCGATTCGCGGCCGCCGCCGGTGTTTTTTTCGCCACCGAAGGCGCCGCCGATTTCGGCGCCGCTGGTGCCGATGTTGACGTTGGCGATGCCGCAATCGCTGCCCGCCGGCGCGAGGAAGGTTTCGGCTTCCCGCACGTCGCTGGTGAAGATGGCGCTGCTTAACCCCTGCGGCACATCGTTGTGAATCCGGATCGCGTCGTCGAGGTTGTCGTAACCCATGACGTAAAGAATCGGTGCGAAAGTTTCTTCTTTGACGATCGGTGCGTCAGCGTTTTTCAACTCGACGATTGCGGGACGGACGTAGAAACCGTTTTGCGGGACGTTGGTGGTCACGCGTTCGCCGCCGAAGACGCGCTCCGCCAGCGGAGCCGCTAAACGAAGCGCGTGTTGCATTCCGTTGAAGCTTGCTTCGTCGACCAGTGGACCAACGAGCACACCTTCGCTCGTCGGATCACCGACTTTCAACTTCGCGAAGATTTTCGTGAGTCGGTCGACGACTTGCTGCTTAATCGAGTTGTGGACGATCAATCGTCGCAACGTCGTGCAGCGCTGTCCTGCGGTTCCCGCGGCGGCAAATGTTATCGCGCGGGTCGCGAGCTCAAGATCGGCGCTGGGCGTCAGGATCATTCCGTTGTTTCCACCGAGCTCGAGGAGGCAGCGACCGAGCCGCGCGCCGACGACTTGCGCGACGGCTTGTCCCATTCTTACAGATCCCGTGGCCGAGATGAGCGGGACCTTTTGCGACGCCGCAAGCGGCTGACCGACCGATGTCGCGTCACCGATCACGACGTTCGACACGGCATCGGGCACATCCAGATCGCGCGATTCGCGGATCACTTCCTGCACGATGTTGTGACACGCGACGGCAGTCAGCGGCGTTTTCTCGCTGGGCTTCCAGACGATCGTGTCGCCGCAAACCCAGGCGATCATCGCGTTCCACGCCCATACCGCGACGGGGAAGTTGAACGCGCTGATCACGCCCACCACGCCCAGCGGATGCCACTGTTCCATCATGCGATGACCGGGGCGCTCGCTCGCGATCGTCAGACCATAAAGCTGGCGCGACAGACCCACGGCGAAGTCGCAGATGTCGATCATCTCCTGCACTTCGCCGAGCGATTCCTGAATGATCTTGCCGGCTTCGTATGAGACGAGCAGGCCGAGATCGTTCTTCCTTTGACGCAGCTTTTCACCAACGCGTCGTACGAATTCGCCGCGCTTTGGCGCGGGGACGTTCCGCCATTTCCGGAATGCTTCGTGCGCCGCATTGACCGCGGCGTTCACGTTGTCGGCATTCGCCCAGGCGACCGTCGCGAGGGTGCGACCGTCGATCGGCGAGCGCGCGGGAACGGCTTTGCCGGTCGTCTTCAACCATCGCGAGCCAATCGCGCCGCCGGATTGATTCTGATCGATGCCGAGAGATTTGAGATTGAGTTCTGGCATCTGGTTCTCCGTGGCATGGGCGTCTCGCCCGTGCTCCCGCGACTCAAGCCGCACGCGCGCGGGCGAGGCGCCCACGCCACGACGTGATCACATTGTCACCGCACTCGTCGTCCGCGCCGATGCGCTCTTCATATCGTACGCGTACGATCGGCCAAACCGGTTCGCCAGAAAATCATCCAGGGCGACTTGCTCCTGCCGCACGAAACCCTGCTTGGGCAGTTTGCCCTGCGCGTGCAGATCAACCACCGCGCACATGCTGGCGGCCGTGGTGATCTGGATCGCGCTGCACATCTCGCCCATGAATTCTCCGGCGTAGATCTTCCGCGCATCGGTCACTTCCATCAGGTGTCGGCCCTTCCAGCCCTTCACCGTGCAGAAGATCAGCACGACATCCTGCGGTGTGATCGGCACCGACCGCTCCAGAATATCTTTCAGCACATCGCGCCGCGCATTCAATCGCAACTCGTTCATCAGGAACGCCATGAGATCGCGATGGCCGCGATAACGGATCGTTTTGTAGTTCAGCGAGCGCACCTTTCCCGCCAGCGTTTCGCATAACGTTCCGACACCGCCGGACGTGTTGAACGCTTCGTACTCCACGCCATCGAGTGAAAAATGTTCGATGCCTTCCAGCGGCAGCACTTCGATCATCTCGCCTTCGTGGATCGCCTCGCACGCGTTGCCGTATTCGTTGATCAAGCCGTCGGTGCTCCAGGTGAGATTGTATTTCATCTCATTCGTCGGAAACTGCGGCAGCGCGCCGACGCGCAGTCGAACTTCGTCGAGCTTGTCAAAACCCTGCGCCAGATCGTTCGCAGCGATCGAGACGAATCCCGGCGCCAGGCCGCACTGCGGCATGAAGATCTGGCCGGGCTTGGCTTGCTTTCCGATTTCCTTGATCGTCTTGGTCGTCTCAACGTCTTCGGTGAGATCGAAATAACTCGCGCCCGATTCTAGCGCCGCCTTGGCGATTCCCGGATTGAACGAGAATGTCATCGCCGACACGAGGCTATCGCGCCCCTTGGCGGCCGCGACGATCGCGCCGTGGTCGGAAGCATCGAGCTTCAATGTCTGAATCTTCGAGTTGTTCGAGAGCACGTTCAGCGCATTGTCGTCGACGTCCGTCACCAGGACGTCGAAATCGCCGCTGCGATTCAAGAACCGCGCGATCGCGCCGCCAATCTTTCCCGCCCCCAACAGCAAAACTCGATGCATGGACAAACTCCTCGTCTCGCTTCCATTCGAACCCCTCGTACTATATCCGTTAACCGATGACTCGAAA
>JACMJD010000658.1 GCA_014380825.1 Phycisphaerae bacterium
GTCCGCGCGACGCTGGAAGAGCAGCTTGAAGCCGCGCGCGTGATGGCGAAGAAGCTGAACGCCAGCAAAGGCAAGGTTGTGGTGATTGTCCCGATGCAGGGATTGTCGGCGCCGAACCTGGTGAAGGATCAGAACGGAAAGAACGGCGAATTCTGGAACCCGGAGTTGGACGCCAAGTTCCGCGCCGAATTGAAGAAGTGCCTGAGCAAGGAAATCGAGTACCAGGAAGTGGATGCACACATCAACGACGAGGCTTTCGCCAAAGTGGTGCTGGAGAAAGCCGTAAGCATTTTTGCAGAGGCGCCGAATTTTGAACTGAGAATTAAAACAGCGGCAGAAGAAGAGAAGAACAAAGGGAGAGAGAAAGAAATGGCAAAGGGTAAGGGCGGTAAGACGGAAGAAGTTGAAGTCGACAACTACGGTGGCGGCGGAGCGACCGGTAACACGGCGGGCGCGAACGGCGTGATCGCTTGGGATAAGAATCAGCGCGCGAGCGGCAAGAAGAAGCACATCAAACCCAGTTTCCAGGATCAGGCGCACGCTCCCCAGCGCGCGACGCTGAGCAAGCTCAAGTTCCCGTCGTACTGCCTGGGCGATCTCTCGGCGGCCGACGTCAAGGAATACCTCAAGCACAGCGACACGATCCTGATCCCCAAGGCCTCGCTCGAACAGCACGGCCCGCACCTGCCGCTGTACTGCGATTCGATTTCCAGCACGGAAGTCGCGAGCCGCGCGGGTGAGAAGGCCGGCATCATGTACACGCCGACGATGTGGTTGGGCTACAGCCCGCAGCACATGAAGGCGCCGGGTGGCGGAACGGGTTCGATGACGCTCCGCGTCGAAACGTACCTGAACCTGCTCTACGACATGGGCCGCAGCCTGATTCACCACGGCTTCAACCGCATCATCTTCGTCAACGGCCACGGTTCGAACATCAAGGTCGTCGATCCCGTCCTGCGCAAGCTGCGCAATGAAACCGGCGCGCTCGTCGCGTACTACAAGCCCTACGCCGAACGCTACCTGGGCATGATTAAGGACGTCCTCGAAGGCCCCATCGAAGAAACGCCGGGCTGGCACGCGGGCGAACTCGAAACGTCGCAGTGTCTCTGCCACAACCCGAAGATCGTGCGCATGGACCGCGCCGTGATGGATCGCGCGCACGCTCCGAAGTACATGACCAAGGCGTGGAAGAAGAACGACGGCATGCCCGACTTGGATTTCCAGGGCTACCAGTACTTCAACATGCCCTTCGAACACGATGAATTCACCGACAGCGGCGTGATGGGCAACCCCTTCCGCGGCGCTGCGTACAAGGGTGAAATCGCGTTCAACCGCTTCTCCAATCACTTGATCGACGCCGTTCACGAATTCGAACAGGTCAAGGTCACGGTGAAGAACCGCGACTGGAGCGCCGGCAAGATGATGGGCGGCACGATGTAATCAACGGACTGCAAAGGTCCGCATTCCAAAATGAGCAAAGATTCTCCTCCCCGCTTTCGGGGAGGACAAAGATGAGAGAGGGCCGGCGAGTCCGGCAACTGGAGAACAAATGGCCATTACAGAAACAATGTGCGAGACCGACATGAAGTCGCTCGTCGCCGAACTCGGCAAGATCGTCGGCGCCAAGAACGTCCTCGATCGCGTCGAAGGCCGCAAGACGATCAAGGGCGACATGAGCTGGCTGACCTACATCCACGAGCACTACGGCAAGCCCCTCTGCCGCCAGGATGCGGTCGTCACGCCGCACACGACGGCCGAAGTCGCTGCCATCGTCAAGCTCGCCAACAAACTGAAAGTTCCGGTCACGCCCTTCGGCGGCGGCTCGGGCGTTCAGGGCGCGGCCAACGCCACGCGCGGCGGCATTCTGCTGAGCCTGCGCGAAATGAACAAGATCCGCCACCTCGACAAGAAGTCCCTCACCTGCACCGTCGAACCCGGCTACATCGTCAAGACCTTCGAAGCAGACCTCAACAAGCAGGGCCTCTCCTTCACCCACTACCCGGCCTCGGCCGAATGGGCCTCGGTCGGCGGCTCCATCGCCGCGCGCGGTTCGGGCGTGTTGTCCACCAAGTACGGCAACATTCAGGACCACGTTCTCTCCTGCGAAATCGTGACGCCGACAGGCGACATCATCAACCTGCCCTCCGTGCCCAAGCACGGCGTGGGACCGGAACTGACGCAGCTCTTCGTCGGCGCTGAAGGCACGCTCGGCATCATCACCGCCTGCACCGTCAAGCTCCGCAACGTTCCGACCAAGCGCGCCTTCCGCGCGTACCACTTCGAAACGCTCGGTGGCGGCATCGAAGCCGGCCGCCAGATCATGGTCACGGGCCTGCGCCCGGCCGTGATGCGCCTGTACGACAAGGACGCCGCCCTGCACAGCCTCGAACGCGCCGTGCAGGCCGGACTGAAAGGCGTCACGATGGTCGTCATGTTCGACGGCGATCACGCCTCGGTCGTCGATGCTGAAGCCAGCGTCGCCGCCGACATCTGCAAGAAGAACGGTGGCTCCGACCTCGGCGCCGCGATCGGCGAAACGTGGTGGGAAAAACGCTACGTGTTCTACCACCCGCCCTACGCTCCTGAATTGCCGCAGATCTGGTGCACGATGGACGTCGTCGCCGATTACGAACACATCGAAGCCGTCTACAACAACGTGACGAAGGCGATGAAGAGCGCCCTCGACCCGAAGTGGGGCCTGACCCTGAAGACGCACTTCAGCCACTGGTACGACTGGGGCAGCATGATCTACCCGCGCTTCGGCGTGCCGAAGGGTCCGGACGATCTGGACGAAGCAGTCAAGCTACACGACAAAATCATCCACGACGCCACGATGGCGGCGCTGGAAGCCGGCGCGGTCATCAACGATCACCACGGCGTCGGTCTGCGTCTCGCTCCGTACATGGAAAAGCAGTTCGGCGGCGCGGGCATGGACTTCATGCGCGCGATCAAGCGCGGCGTCGATCCGCACAACATTCTCTGCCCGGGCAAGCTCTCGCTCGAAAACAACAACCGCCCGTACTAAGAAGGTGGAAGGCAGACAATTAGAAGACGGAAAGCGGGAGGCGCGACGAGCGCCTCCCGCTCCATTTAGGTAAAAATACGGAGTGTCGCGAGTTTCATGCGGCACTTTATGCCGGAGTGTAAAATTCGAATAGTTGAGACACTCCGTCTGCAATATCTCTTCAGTGACGCGAATTCCTTCCGATGTGCATGGTAGTGCGGATGTGCAATCGTAGCGCAACTGTGCTTAAGAATGAGGGTATTAACATGAGTGTATCCACGATTGCGCCCGTTCAGATCAGA
>JACMJD010000060.1 GCA_014380825.1 Phycisphaerae bacterium
CCGCCTCAAGTCCCAGGTGATAATGCGGTTCGGCGTATGAACTGACCGCCAAACCTTGCTCGCGGAAATCTTCGGCCGCGAACGTGATCAGCGAAAGATCTTCCGGAATCCGCAAGCCGGTTTTGCTCGCCGCCCACAGAATTGCCGGGACGAAAATCGAGAAATAGCACACGATCGCCGTGGGTCGAACGTCGGCGCGCATGATCTGCATTGCAAACTCGCGCTCGTCATTGACGTTGGTACACGAGCGTTCCGGACGCAGCTCCCACGCAGCCAGGCCGGCTTCGCGCATCGCGTCGTGATAACCCGCCAGGCGATCGACCGTGCTGAAGTGCGCTTCGTTCATCGTCGAGCGGCCGTGGCAGAAATCGACGTAGGCGATCTTCTTGTGGCCGAGTTGGAGCAATCGCTCAGTCGCGAGCTTGCCGCCGGAACGGTTGTTCGGATAGATCGCATCATGCACCTGGCGGTTGTTAAGCCAGACGGCCGGCAGTTGACGCTGCTCGACGATTTCGACCAGGTGCTCGGGCAGATGATGCGTGTAGTTGATCAGCAGGCCATCGCTCATCAGGGTGCGCAGGATCTTCGGAACGTAATCTTCACTGTTGAGTTTTTCATCCGGCACTTTCGCAACGGTGAGGTGCAAATCGGAAGCGGCCAGCCCGTCGTGAATTCCATCGAGCAACCGGCTCGGCAGATAACTGCGGCCGGAGTCGGTGCTCATGATGAGCGTCGCGCAATTGAATCGGCCCATGCGAATCGCACGGGCGGAGGTGTTCGGGATGTAGTTGAGTTCGCGCGCCTTCTCGTGGATCTTCTGTGCGAGTTGGGCGCTGATGCCGACCTCATCGGCCTTGTTGCTGAGTACCCGGCTGACGGTGCTGCGAGCGACACCAACGAGCGAGGCGACATCTTGAAGCGTGATACGACCCATTCGATCGGTCTCGCAAGAGATGCATTCCGTTCCGCAATCGAGTGCGGCGCTTATGCCGCGTTCTCGCCACGAGGTGCTGGAATCCGCTAGAACCAGCGACCGCAATCGTGTGCGGGAGTTATCGCAATCGATTGTGGTGCTGCGCGCCGATTTCGTCAAGACAAAATTTCTCGAAATTCTTGGATCCGCTTCCTGGGTTGCCTGTGACCGCGACTTGCGTAGGGTGCTGAGCCAGCGATGCGGGCCGGCGCGAGTACGCTCTGACCCGCCGTGGCGGAAAGGGACGGTATGAGAGGTCTTGAGAGAGTCATCTGCTGTCTCGTGCTGGTTGCAGTTGCGGGATGCGGCGCGGTTCGGACACCGTTGCGCCCGCGCGGGGAAGAGCGGCTCTCGTTCCAGGCGTACGACGAATGGACGCCGCGGGTAAATCTGAATGCGGATGTCGCGATGGTCTACGGGATCGACAAGTCGCTCCCGACACGCCTGGAGACTTGGACATCGCGCGGCTACATCCCACACGTCATGACCGGCGTGGCTTGGGGCGAATACCAAGATTACATCCACGGCCAATGGGATGGCCAAGATCATATGGATGAGATCCAGACGGAGAAGTCTGGCGCGCGCATCGCGCATGGCGACGACGTCTACTACATGTCGCCTGGCGAATCGTATGGCAAGTACCTCTGCGTCGGCGTGAAGCGCGCGCTCGATGCAGGCGCGACCGCAATTCATCTCGAAGAGCCAGAGTATTGGGTTCGATCGGGCTGGGAAGAAAACTTCAAGCGCGAGTGGCAGGCGTATTACAAAGAGCCGTGGATTGAACCCGACTCTTCGCCCGATGCGCAGTATCGCGCGTCGAAGCTCAAGTACTTGCTTTATCGCCGCGCACTGGCGCAGGTTTTCGATTTCGTTCGCGAGTACGGCAAGCAGCACGGCCGGAAGATCGCCTGCTATGTGCCAACACATTCGCTGATCAATTACGCGTCGTGGGGAATCGTCAGCCCGGAATCATCGCTGCTCGAGGTGGGCTGCGATGGCTACATCGCGCAAGTCTGGACCGGCACCGCGCGCACGCCAAACTTCTATGAAGGCGTGAAGAAAGAGCGCACGTTCGAGACAGCCTTTCTCGAATACGGTGTGATGCAGAATCTCGTGCGCGACACCGATCGGCGGATGTGGTTTCTGAACGATCCGATCGAAGACAACCCGCAGCACTCGTGGTTCGATTATCGCACGAACTGGGAAAGCACGCTGATCGCATCGCTGCTGCAACCCGAAGTCTGGCGCTACGAGATCATGCCGTGGCCGCATCGGATATTTGAGGCGACATATCCCGCGACGCAGCCCGTGCAGAACGACACGCCGCGCATGCCGATACCCAAGGAATACGAGACGGAACTCCAAGCCGTCATCACTGCGATGGGCGAGATGAAGCAGCCCGCCGCCGACGTGCGCTGGGAGGCGGCGGGCACGCAGGGCGTGGGTGTGCTTGTCTCGGACACGATGATGTTCCAACGCTTCGGCCCCGATGCATCCGATGGCGAGCTCGGATCATTCTATGGCCTCGCCCTGCCGCTGCTGATGCGCGGGATGCCGGTCGAGCCGGTGCAGATCGAGACGGCCGACCTGTCGCGCTACAAAGTTCTGCTGCTCACGTACGAAGGCCAGAAACCGCCGAAGCCGGAGTTTCATGATGCGCTGACGCGATGGGTCCGCAACGGCGGCGCGCTGGTGGTGATCGACGACGATCGCGATCCGTTCCTGGCGGTGCGCGAGTGGTGGAATTCGCCGCCGATGAACTATCGCACGCCGCGGCGGCATCTGTTCGACACGTTGAGTATCCCGCGCGATCGCGAAGGATGGTTGCGCGTCGGCAAAGGCGCGGTGGTGTTCGCGGCCGCGTCGCCGGCGAAGTTCAGCAAATCCTCCGACGGCGGCGATAAGGTTCGCCAACTCGTGCGGACCGCCATGAACGCGATCAAGCTCGAGTGGAAGGAATCCAACGCCCTCGTGCTGCGTCGCGGGCCATACGTAATCGCTTCGGGACTTGAGCGATCGTCCGGCGGCGTTCAACCGACGATCGTTCGCGGCCGATACATTTCGCTGTTCGATCCCAAGCTGCCGGTGATCAACGGGGCGCGCATCGAACCGGGCGAGCGCGTCCTGCTGCTCGATCTGAGCGCCGCGCGCGAAGTCGGCGTAGTAGCCGCGGCGTGCCGGGTTCTCGAGGAAGCAATTTCCTCCAGCACGATCACCCTGCTTACCGACGGCATCGAAGCGACCAACGGCGTCGTCTGTATCAAACTGCCGCGAGCGCCAAAGTCGATTCGCGTCAATGATCAGCGAATCTCAACATCGGACTTCGAGTATGGCCACGGCGTGCTGCGCGTTCGCTTCACGAATCACGTTAAACCAACACGAATTGTGATCACACGCTAGGCGATGTATCGAATCATCACCACGAAATGACATGCACTGCCGACGAGCACGAGGCAATGCCATAGCTCGTGTGAACCGAATGTTCCTGGCCAGAGCACGGGCTTACGACGGACAAAGACGATCGCGCCGACACTGTACGCAACACCGCCGGCGAGCAGCCACGCGATCGCGCCGGGCGCGAGCCGGCGGATCAGGATCGGCGTTGCCAGGACTGCCAGCCAGGCCATCAAGACATACAGCCATGTGCGCGCCAGGTTCGACCGCGCGCCGCCGCGAAGCACGGTGATGACGCCGAACAAAGCGATCAACCATTCAACCGCAAACAGCGTCCATCCAATTGGTCCGCGCAGCGTGATCAGGCAGACGGGTGTGTACGTGCCGGCGATCAGCAGAAAGATGGCCGCGTAGTCCAGACGATCAAGCTTCGCGGACGTGACTGCCGAACAATGCAGCGAATGCGCAAACCCACTGGCGGCGTATAGCAGGATCAGGGCGAGGCCGTAGATTGCAAAGCTCACCAAGTGCCACACACGTCCGTCGGCGACGACGAGCAATACGATCAATCCGGCAGTTGACAGCACCGCACCGAGCAGATGCGACAGGCCGCAGAATGGTTCGCGGATGAATTTGCCGATTCGCGAAATTGGCGCGAGATGATCCGAATCGGTCGGCCACATCACTTCGCTTCATTCGTCATCGCGCGCGGGATGATCAGCAAAATCTGTTCGAGCCGATCCAGCGGACCGTCCTTCGTCAGAAATGCGCGACCCACGCTGGTCTCAAATCGCGCGTCGGCGGACGGCATGACGATGAAGAACCGATCGCGCGGGATGTCGACGCGAAGTTTTAGATCGTAAAACGTCTCGGGGCTGATGTATTGGAGCTCCGTCTCGTTGTTCAACTGCGTGAACTGAAAATGCTTCCGGTGCGATCGGATCATCGGCGCGAGCGTCAGCCGCAGGCTGCCCGGCTCGCGTGGCGTGGGCTGGAACGACATGTTGAACACGTTCGACGAGGCGTCGTAATCGCGCATTTGCAGATCTGGGTTGTAAACCGCGATCGTTTGCGCGGGCAGATCCGGTCGCATCTCCAGCTCCACCAGCGGCACTTCGGTGGCGGTGGTGGTCATCTTGCTGATAACCGG
>JACMJD010000659.1 GCA_014380825.1 Phycisphaerae bacterium
CCCCTCCCTCCCAGGGAGGGGAGTAAATGCATCAATTCCCACCCGCATCACCCGTGCGTCGCTGATCGGCGACGCCGAGGATTTTCCCGTTCGGCAGGAACATCGCCGCGTTGACGGCGCCGAAATAGAACTCGCCTTTGTCTTTTCGGAACGTCGCCCAGCCCATTTTCTTCAACTGTTCTTCGAACGAGTGATCGAATTCCTGATCGAGATCGACTTCATTCACCGGATCGTTCCTGCTCGCATTGCGACGCAGATGAAATCGAGGACCGTTTACCGCCTCTTGCAGCGGGCGGTTGAATTGAAGGACATCCAGCGTCACTTGCAGCACGCCCACGGGAATGCGCTGTCCGCCGGGCGAACCGATCACGAGATAGGGCTTGCCGTTCTTCAGTACGATCGTCGGGCTCATCGTGCTGCGTGGCCACTTTCCGCCGGCGACGTAATTGATCGATTGTTTAGTCGCGTAGGCGAAGTTGTTCATGTCGTTGTTGAGCAGCACGCCGGTGCTGGGCGCGACGACGCCGGAGCCGAAGTGATTGCCCAGCGACTGCGTCGCGCACACGATGTTGCCGGTACGGTCGATGATGATCAGGTGCGTGGTGCTGGCCTGCGCGGAATCGTCCATCACCAGATCGTCGAACCGATCGGGCCAGTTGATCGATAGCGCGCCCTTCTTCGGGTCCGCGCTGCCCGCGCGCTTGGCCAGTTCCTTCAGGTTTTCCGGATCGAGAATTTTCGCCACGCGATCGAGCGAATCGGGGGCATCGGCCGCACTGCGCGTGACGTCGGGATAGATCTGCTGAAGCACGCGACAGAGCGAATCGATATATCGCGCATCGCGCGGCTGAACCGCATCGCGCCCGCGTCCCCAATCCATATCCGCCAGCGCACCCAGCGCCGCGATCAACGTCGTTCCACCCGACAGCGGCGGCGCGCTGCTGTAGATCGTGTAATCGTGAAACGTTCCGCTAAGCGGTTTGAGGAAGCGCGGTTTGTAGGCTGAGAAATCGTCGGCCGCGAGATATCCGCCATGCGATTCCATCGCCGCGGCGATCTTCTGCGCGGTTTCGCCGTGATAGAACGCATCCGCGCCACCGTCGGCAAGCAGTTGCATCGTGCGGGCGAGATCCGGATTCTTCAGCACCGCGCCGGCGGGCGGATGTTTTCCATTCGGCGCGTATATTCGCGCGGCCTCTGGGTCGAGTTCCGTCGGAAACTCCGCCAGCATCTCCGCCGCCAGCGGGGTGAGCTCGAACCCATCGACCGCCAGCTTGATCGGCGCATCGAACAGCGATTTCCACGGCTGCGTGCCCCACCGTTTGTGGGCCGCCTCCAGCGTCGCCGCCAGAGCAGGAACGCACGCGGCGTCGTAGCCGCGCTTGCGATCGTCAGCGCTCTTCGCGATGAGTTCTTCGATCGGCAGATTCATCGCCGCCTGACCAAGGCCGGCGACGAACGTCACTTCCTTGGTCTTCGCGTCGTAATACATCAACGCGATCTTCCCGCCGAGCCCGGAATTGCCCGGCTCGGTGACGCCCAGCGAAAGCGAAACGGTGACGAATGCATCGATCGCATTCCCGCCCCGCCGCAAAACCGCCATGCCGGCTTTGGTTGCTTCGGTGTGGCCGGAAATGATCAGCGAATGATCGGCGCGGACGACGTCGTCGGCGCGAGTGAAAGGCGCCGGCGCAACGAGCGAAAGTATGCACGCAAACAGCAGGATGATTCGCGACATACAGCTCGCTGAAATGACTTACGGGTTCTTTGGAAGTTCGTCGAACGATCGCCACTCGGCATGACCGTCGAAGAATGCGTAGTTGCGGCCGATCTTTCCGCTCTTGTGGATCGGCTGATACGGACGCTTGTCCAGGCCCGGGTCGAGCGGGTCAACCGTTGTCGTCGGATACAGCGACGCGTTCACGAAGCCCATCGACGCGCTGACGTTGGTCGCGAAGTTTCGGCCGTCAATATCGGAAAGCATCCAGATCAGCGTGTGATTTTTGACGTTCGCGCTCCAGGATTTGTAACTGCCGGTGCCCGTGTTGTTGCCAGCAGCTTTAATCGCGGCGATCTTTTTGGGGAGCAGGTAGTCGGGCTGCGGGTTACTGCCGGTAGGTCCGTAGGTCGCGAAGCTGTGGGAGCCAAAGTAGAACGGCGGGTTGCTGTCGAGCTGGTTATTCACCTTATAACAGTAACCGAGTCTCTGCCCGGCGTAGGTGCCGCTGACGGCGGTCGCTTCCGAGCGAATCTCAAAGCTCGACGGGCAGTGGAAGACGGATTTGCTGTTGCCGATGTATCGAAGAAAGCCGCCGTCTTTGTTGGTCCACTGGCGAGCCTTCCAGTGCGGCGCGTTGGCCGCGTCGAGATCAAGTGGCGAAGGAACGGCGTTCACCACGTCATAGTCGAGCAGCGCGGGGATCACCGGACCCGGCAGGACTTTGTTCTCCTGCGCATACATCAGTACGCCCATTGAGATTTGTCGAAGGTTACTGATGCACGCAATGCGGCGGCCCGATTCGCGCGCGCGGCCCATGACCGGCAAGAGGATCGAGATCAACAGTGCGATGATCCCGATCACCACCAGCAGTTCGACCAACGTAAATGCGCGACGACACAGGCGTCGACGGTCGAGGCTGTGCTTCATTTCAACGTTCTCCCGCGAGTGAGATGCCGCCCAGCAAGCGTTACATCTATAACAAACGAAATGCCAGTTGCGCAGAGCGGATTTTCATCGCTCCGCGACGATCCGCGTGATACATTCCCCGTCGGCCGTTGATCTTTCGACAACAGCCCAATCGCATGCCTCGATCCTCTCAACCAACCGGCCCGAAGATTCTCGTCGTCGACGATGTTCCCGACTTCGCCGCAATGATCAAGTCGATTCTCAGCAAAGCGAAAATGAATGTTCGCGCGGTGCTGAGTCCTCGCCGGGCCGTGCGCGATGTCACACGGATCGGAGGCTTTGACTTATTGATCACCACGCTGGTAATGCGCGAGATGGGCGGGTTTGACGTGATCCGCGGCGTGCGATCCGCGGGGGCGTCCCTGCCCATCATGATGATCACCGGCTACGGCAGCGAGCAATCCGCGATCGAAGCGATGCGACTCGGTGCTTCAGATTACATGACCAAACCGGTCGTGCCAGAAGAGCTGGTCGCCCGCGTCAAG
>JACMJD010000660.1 GCA_014380825.1 Phycisphaerae bacterium
GCCACATCACTTCGCTTCATTCGTCATCGCGCGCGGGATGATCAGCAAAATCTGTTCGAGCCGATCCAGCGGTCCGTCCTTCGTCAGAAATGCGCGACCCACGCTGGTCTCAAATCGCGCGTCGGCGGACGGCATGACGATGAAGAACCGATCGCGCGGGATGTCGACGCGAAGTTTTAGATCGTAAAACGTTTCGGGGCTGATGTATTGGAGCTCCGTCTCGTTGTTCAGTTGCGTGAACTGAAAGTGCTTCCGGTGCGATCGGATCATCGGCGCGAGTGTCAGCCGCAGGCTGCCTGGCTCACGTGGCGTGGGCTGGAACGACATGTTGAACACATTCGACGAGGCATCGTAATCGCGCATTTGCAGGTCTGGGTTGTAAACCGCGATCGTTTGCGCGGGCAGATCCGGTCGCATCTCCAGCTCCACCAGCGGCACCTCGGTGGCGGTCGTGGTCATCTTGCTGATGACCGGTTTTTCCTCCATGAACTTCCGGAAGAAGTTCAACTCGCCAAGCGGCGCCTGCCCGACGCGGATGCCGTTGCGGTTGAGCAAGTCGTTGTGAAACGCATCGACGCACTGTTCGTCCATGCGCTTCCAGAATGCTTCATTGCCGGTGAACGTGCCGAACGGAACCAGGACGCGATAAACCTCGACCTGAAATGTGATGGATGCCGCCGGCGCCGCATCGCGCGGCGCGTCGGCGGGCGCCGGTTGCGCGCCTTGCGCCATCGACATCACGCGCCCGCCGCTTGTCGGCGTCGCAGATTCAGGCCCGCGAGTTCCAACCCCGCCACATCCGGCGGTGAACATCAGTGCGAACGCCTTGATCAGTACAATCCAACTTCGCATCGCGTTACCCACTTACGGTTTGCATTCGTCAGCGATCATGTCAATCAGGATATCCAACCCGCGGTCAAGTATATCGCGCGGCACGTTGATCGGCGGCGCGATTCGGATCACTTTCTGGGCCGTCACGTTCACGATCACGCCCGCACGGGCGGCTTTCTCGACGAATTTCTCGGGCGCGTACTTCAGCTCGATACCGATAAACAGGCCTGATCCGCGAACTTCGACGATTCGGTCCTTGATCTTCGGTTCATCGCGCAGCCGCTTCATCGCCTGATTGCCGAGCTCGTTCGCATGGGCGAGAAGCCTTTCCCGCTCGATCACGTCAAAGATCGTCCGTGCGACGGCCATGCAGATCGGATTGCCGCCCAGCGTGCAACCATGCTTGCCGGGCACGAGCAGCCTGCCGAGTTCCGGTTTGGCGTACATCACACCGACGGGCATGCCGCCGCCTACAGCTTTACCGAGCGTCATGATGTCGGGTTCGATCACTTTGCCGAACGCGTCGGTCAGCAGTTGATGTCCGAACCATTTGCCCGTGCGGCCGCCGCCGGTCCAGACTTCGTCGTAAATCAGCGTGATGTTTTTCGCGTCGCAGAGCTTTCGCAGCTCCATCGCGAATTGCGTTGGCACTTGATGAATGCCGCCTTCGCCCTGAATCGGCTCGACAATGATGGCCGCTGTTTCGTCATCGGCCGCGGCGGTGAGCCCTTCCATGTCACCGAGGTTGACCTGCGAAAATCCCGGCACGGCCGGATCGAATCCAACTCGCACGGCAGGGTTGCCCGTCGCCGCGATCATCGCCAGCGATCGGCCGTGGAAGGACTGGTTGAACGAGACGACTTTCCATTTCTTCGGCTTGTGCGTCGAGCCGCGCAACCGCGCGAGCTTCACCGCCGCTTCGTTTGCTTCGAGTCCGCTGTGACAGAAAAACGCCTGCCCGCGAAATGCGTGCTGGTTCATCCGCTCGGCGAACTCCACCTGCGGCAACGTGTGATACGTGTTGCCGACATGCCACAGATTCTTCGCCTGCTCAGTGGCAGCAGCGATCAGCGCCGGATGCGCGTGCCCGAGAATCGCCCCGCCGAATCCGGCGAACAGATCGATGTACTGGTTGCCGTCGGTGTCCCACAGCAGCGAGCCTTCGCCGCGATGCATGACGATCGGGATGCGCGCGTAGTTGCCGATCAGCACGTTGTTCGCGCGCTCAATGATATTCTGCGTTGTCTCCGTCATGATACTCCAACGAAAGGGTAACAAACCGCTTGCGGCTTAGCGATCTGTCTCTA
>JACMJD010000661.1 GCA_014380825.1 Phycisphaerae bacterium
AGGAATTCCGGATTTCGTTTCGCTCCATCCGAGCTACTTGCTGCCCACCACTGAAACTCATCGCAATCGGTTGACGATCCACAGCGCGCCCCACGATCCCAGCAGCGTGAGGATGCTTTGGCTATCTGCCTTTTCTTTCGACGATAACATTTGTCATTCGCCGGCTAAGTTTGACCGTTACTCTTTCGGCTTTCGCGGCCTCGCGGGATCGTCGAACGAGTGCCGATCAGGCTCAGGCTTCTTCTTTGTTACGAGCTTTGGCTGTTTTGGTTTTCCTTTTGGCGAGGGGACACCGTCTGGCGATATACGCCCCACGATACCAGTCTCGTGTTCGGGTTTCCCGGTGTCAAAGCTGGTAGGCTTGGAGCCACGAAAACCTTTCGCGTGCTTGTACACTCACAGTTCCTTATTTGATTCTGTACCACATCACGCACGCTTCCATCTGAGCTATTTGCTTATCCGGCCTTCTGACTTCGACCCGATAAGTTCGGCTGCTTTGATGGGCGGTCGGACGAGGACGTTTCGTGTTCCGGCTTCGGCATGAACTTTCCCGAACGCTCTTCGCGCGTGCCGTGGACGGCCTTGTGGGCAGCGCGTTTCAGCGCAGCTTCCGCTTTTTCGAAATCAAGTCCTCGACGCATGTCTTCCATCCCATGAATCGGTGAGGGCGAAGCGGCCGTCCCGGCTCTCCCATATATACCACTCGTCCACAATGGGTTTGTAAATCGTTTCTAGGTACGAGAGACTCTTTCCAAACCGTCTCCGGATCGCGTCTTCGGGGATATCATGGCCGCCCCTGCTAACACGCCCGCGGACACGCGCCATCGACTCGGAAATAGAACCGAGCCGAAGATAGGCCAAAGACACGACATACCCTCGCTGACGCCACGCCGGAATTTTCTGCGCGTAGGTCAGGCTCGCAAGCGTGGTCTCGATCACCTCGAAACGTCTTTCGTCAGCCGAAAGATACTCATTGGCAGACGTCGTTTTGCCCGCCCCGTTTGGCCCCGCAATGATGACGACCGTTGGCACGGCGCGAGGAAGCTATAGCGCGCGGTTGCTCTCCTTCACCGTCTCCGCGTTCACATAAACCTGCTGCCCCATCGCGTTAAACTTATCCGACATCGCCGCCATGCCTTGCTCGGCAGTGAGCATGCCTGGCTCGTTCAGCGTCGCCGCGTAATCGCGGACGTCCTGCGTGATTTTCATCGAGCAGAATTTCGGCCCGCACATGGAACAGAAATGCGCGACCTTGTGCGCGTCCTTCGGCAGCGTTTCGTCGTGATAGCGCAGCGCCGTTTCCGGATCGAGCGAGAGGTGGAACTGGTCGAGCCAGCGGAAGTCGAAGCGCGCGCGTGAGAGCGCGTCGTCGCGCAATTGCGCGGCCGGATGGCCCTTCGCGAGGTCGGAAGCGTGCGCCGCGATCTTGTAGGTGATGACGCCGGTCTTGACGTCGTCGCGGTCGGGGAGGCCGAGATGCTCCTTCGGAGTCACATAACACAGCATCGCGCAGCCGAACCAGCCGATCATCGCGGCGCCGATGCCGGACGTGATGTGGTCATAGCCGGGTGCGATG
>JACMJD010000662.1 GCA_014380825.1 Phycisphaerae bacterium
ACTGTGACGACAACTGCGGTCGCGTTCTCGCCCTTCCAAGTCGGCCGCGCGGCGCCAATTCTGACCGTCGTTGGCGGCGTATTGAGCCTGCTCGCCGCAGGCGTATTGCTGGCGGCGGGGATTCAGATTCTGCGCAATCGTCGCAGCGGAAATCGACTGCACTGGATCTTCATCGCGATCAAGATTCCCGTGACGCTGTTAGTCGCGGCCGGGTCGTATCTGTTCACGGCGTCGATGATGCGAAACATCAGCACCACCGCGCCGCCGGGCGCGCTGGGGAGTTCGTTCATGGACATGATGATCCTGGGGCAAGCGGTGGCCGGTTTGCTGATCTCGCTGGCATATCCCGTGACGCTGGTGTTCCTGTTGCGCTCGCGCACGGCCCGAGGATATTTCGAGTCGCTAACGGAATGATCGTGCGCCGCTCTAGACGTGGTGTCATGCTGAGCGGACTTCGCGAGCTTAGTCGAGTCGCACTCCGTGAGCATCTTGCCGATACTGTGAAGCCAGATCCTTCGCGGAGTACCGCTCTGGATGACAACGCTTGAGAGAACGACATCGACGGAGCGCGGAGCGTCAACGCTCTGGCGCGTTGGCTTCTGCCTCGTGATCGCCTTGCTTGCGTTGATCGCTGCCGAGCGGATCGTGATGGTGGACACGCTCGATCCGGACGCGTTCTGGCACTTGCGCGTGGCGGATCAGCTCGCGCGAGAGGGCATCAGGCCGATCGTCGATGAGTTGTCCTACAACTCGGTTCGCACACCTTGGACGCCGTATTCGTGGCTGGCGGAATTGGGAATGCGCGGAATCTGGAATTCGACCGGACTTCCCGGCGCGGTGATCACGCACATCCTGATGGCGATGACGATGGTGCTGGCGAGCGCATTGGCCTGTAGCGCGGCGGCCGCGACGACGACGACAACTCCGACGATCTCCTCGCAGCGCGCGCTCCCGATCATCATCGCAGTCCTCCTGGCCGCGATGTGGACGCAACCGTTCACCGCGTTTCGGCCCGTGTCGGCGGCGTTCGTGTTGCTCATGATCTGCGCCTGGCTGCTGTTGCGCGATCGGCGGATGGATCAGCGCTCGCGCACCGTCTGGCTCGTTCCGCCCATCATCGCACTGATGGTGAACGTTCACTTTTTCGCAATCCTAGTCCCGTGTTGGATCGGCGCGTTGCTGACCGGCGCGTTGATCGAACGTGATCGCCGCGGCGCGCGGCGATACGCGCTGCTCCTTATCAGCACGGCGCTGGCGCTGCTCGCCACGCCAATGCTGGCGGGAATGATTCGTGCGATGGCTGGTTTTGCCGGCGCTGATCCGCTGGTGGCATCGGGGCAGATCAGCGAGATGACTTACCTGTGGCGAAATCCGTGGGGTGTCGCGCTGGCGGTGCTTGCGGCGGCCACCGTGGGCTGGTTGATCGTCAAACGCCGCGACGTGCGAGTCGGCGAATGGATCTGGCTCGGCGGAATGACGTTGCTCGCCGCGCGATATGCGCGGTTCACGCCGCTCTTCGCGATGCTCGCCGCGCCGTTGCTGGCGCGCACGCTGCCTGCGATGAACCCGCGCGTGCTGGGCATGAAGATCGTGTGGTTGATGCTCGCGCTCGTGATCGCCGTAACCGCGTTCCGCGTCATCGATGGACTGCCGCCGCGCGGTGCGTCACCTTCCGTCTGGCTAAACCGGCACCCGTCGGAGCAATTCGGGTACCCATGCGAAGCCGCGGATTATCTCGACGCACATGTCTCGCCGCGCAGCGGTCACCTGATCAACGGATTCAACTGGGGCGGATATCTTGCGTGGCGATTGCCGCAGTTCAAAGTGATGGCCGACGCGCGCACGCAATTGTACTCGGCGGAATTCTGCCGGCGTTTCGCGTTCGGCGATGCCGACACGACCCGCGCGGCATTGCGGGAGTTGATCGCCACCCAAGGCGCCGACGCCGCGATCCTGCCGCGCGACGATCAACACCTTCGCCCGCGGTTGCTGGAATTAGATTGGACGATCGCGCATCAGGACGATCGCGTGGTCGTTCTCACTCCACCGCCGCGCACTTCTGTGCTCCCGTCTGGCGATCGTAATTGACGATGTGCTGCCACTCGCCGGCATCCGACCGCGCGACGTCGGCTACACGCTGATGCCATGGCTGCCTTCAACGAATTGGCGGAATCGATCGGCGCATCCGACATGACTTACGCTTGCTCGGCCAGCGCGGTGTCGACGGTGTCGGACATCTTCAGAATGCGATCGAGCTTAGTGATGCTGAACATCTTGCGCACCTGTGGCGAGAGCGCGGCCAGCGTCAACGCCTGTTTGCGCGACTCGCACTTTTGCGAGATTCGCAACAGCAGGCCCAGCGCCAGGCTCGGAACCAGTTGCACGCGTTCCATGTTGACGACGATCAGCGACACGCTGGAATCCGCCGCCGCTTCGTCGAGGATCGAGCTGAGCAGTTTCAGCTCTTTGTCGTCCAGCAGACGGGCGTTGATCGTCGCGATGAGTGCGCTGCCGCGCTTTTCGATGGTGACCGCCGGAACGGGCGCTGTTTCGCTCATGATTCACATCTCCTGTCTCGCGCTCGCGCTGCCCGACGGGCGTTCGATCAACCGTTGGGTCGTCCCGTGTACTTGATGCCGCGCATCGCGGTGGCCAGCGCTTCGGGGCGGTTGGCGTGCTTGAGGGCTTCGGTCCCGCTAATCAGGCGCTCCTTATACATCGCCAGCAAATGTTGGTCGAACGACTGCATCCCGCTCTGTCCGCCCTCGATGTATTCCGTCAGCTCCGCCAGTTTTCCTTCGAGGATGTATTTTTCCGTGACCGGCCCGCCGCGCAAGATTTCGATCGCTGGGCGGCGCGATTTGTCTTCGCGCGCCACAACTAGTCGCTGCGAGATGATCGCCTCCAGCGAATGCGCCAACTGCGACAGCAGCACCTTGTGGTCGGCCGGCGGGAACATCGCGATGATGCGCTCGATCGTCTGCGCCGCGCGCGATGCGTGAACCGTCGCGAACACCTGATGCCCGGTGTCCGCCGCCCGCAGCGCCATGCGGAGCGTCTCGACGTCTCGCAGTTCGCCGATCAGGATCACATCCGGGTCCTGTCGCAGCGACTGGCGAAGAGCCTGATCGAACGATGTGCTGTCGCTGCCCACCTCGATCTGCGTGATCAGTGCGCGCTTGTCATCGTGCAGATATTCAATCGGATCTTCGACGGTGATGATCTTGACGTCGTAATTGTTGTTGATCAGGTCGATCATCGCGGCAAGCGTCGTGCTCTTGCCGCTGCCAGTGGTGCCGGTAACCAGCGTGAGCCCGCGCTGCGAAAGCGCGATATCCATCACGGTGCTGGGTAGATGCAGCGCCTCCAGCGACGGCACGGCCGATTTGATCGTGCGCATCACCATCCCGTATCGCCCGAGCGTCCGAAACGCGCTGCACCGAAACCGCCCGGCGGCCGGGTCGGTGTAGGAAAAGTCGAGGCCTTTGATGCTCTCAGCACTCACATTCTCACGCATGTGCGCGGGAACCATGCGCTTGAGCTGTTCGGCGAACTCGTCGGAAGTGATTGCTGCCTCGCCGACCGAAACGAGTTCGCCGTTGACCCGAAATGAAGCGCGGCGCCCGCTTCGCAGATGGATATCCGAAGCCCCGTCGTCAACCGCCTTCTTGAAAAGGGCCGGAAAGTCCATGGGTGACCAGTATGACGTGCGCATGGCGCAAAAGGAAAATTTTCCAGATTCTTCGTAGTGCGAAAAGTATCCAAGGATCGTTTCTCGCCGCTACTCAAGCTCTTTGGACGTGTTCGCGTTCTGCAGGAACTGATCCGTCGGCAGCATCGTGATGCAGTCCCACGGGCAAACCTGGTGGCACAGCGTGCAGCCGATGCATCTTGGCAGATCGATCGTGCAGACTTGGAACGCCAGCTCGTGCCGCGGGCCGGGGATGACGCTGATGCAATCGACCGGGCAGACCGTCATGCACGCTTCGCAGCCGGTGCACATGTCTTCGTCGAGCAGCGCCAGAGTTTTGGGGAGCTTTTTCTTCGCCATTAAGGTCTGGTCGATTCTATCCGACCTGTAGCTATCGGCAACCATCGCCCGTGAGATACGGATTTCGGCCAACGTCCTTTTTGGTGGCAGGTTGCATTGGATGCCGTCGCCGGTAACGTGTATCGCCTTTGATGGATCGATCTTTATCTGTTTGGAGAGTGAATGCACACGACTGTCGATGATCCGCAAGCCGCCGCCGCGAAGCCAGAGGTGGGGCACAGTCTCAGCAGCGACCTGGATGCGGTGCTCAAACACGCCGACGGGAAAACCGTCACCATCGGCCAGATCATGGACGTGCTCGCCGACCGCGGTCATGGCGTGCTGATATTCCTGCTGTCGGCGCCGTTCCTGATCAATCCGATTCCGGGTTTATCCACGGCGTTCGGATTCGCGATCGGAATCCTCGGTCTGTGCGTCACGTTCAGCCTGCGACCATGGCTGCCGAACTTCATCAAGCGGCGGACACTGACGCACGACAAGCTGACGAAGCTCATTCACGGCGTGGAGCGCGTGCTGAAGAAGGTCGAACGATTCGCCAAGCCCAGACTTGAACTGTTCGCGCACAAGAAAATGCGATGGCTGTGCGGCCTGTCGCTCATGTCGCTGGCGTTTCTGCTGGCACTGCCGATCCCGATCCCGTTCAACAACGTGCCGCCGGCCATTCCGCTGGTGATCCTCTCCTTCGGCATGCTCGAGCGTGACGGCCTGCTGATTCTGATCGGACACATCGGGAACATAGTGCTGTGGATCATCATGTTCTTCCTGGGCAACCTCATCTGGGCCGCGATGGCCCCGATCTTCGCCAAGCTGGGCTGGGGTAGTGCGTCCCCGGCGACGCAGCAAGCGATGATCGATGGGATTCAGATGATTCGAAACCTGGTGTGATGGTGTGGAGAGTCGGGCATTTCCGCGTGTAGCCCGCGAGCTTGCTTTGCGTTCAGTAGTTGGGAAAGGGCGAGCAAGCTCGCCCGCTACACGAATTCATGATGGCAGCAGCCAGCGGCTCCACCGCAAGCGCGACACCACCGCCGTAAACACGATCGCGGCGGCGGTCGTGAAGACGAACACGAGCAGATCCAGCCACCAAAGCTGCTTGTATCCCGCTCGCGCCGCGACGGCCTGCATGCCTTCGAGGAACATCACGTGCGATAGATAGATTCCGTAAGCCAGTGGGGCGAGCACCGCGAGACGTCGCACGAGCGGCGATCGACAGCTGCCCATCGACGCGCAAAGTCCTAGGACCAGCAGCGCGAAGCCTGCGAGATTTTCCGTCAGATGCGCGTGCCAGCGCAGTCGCAGAAGCGGCACGCAAGCGATCAGCACGATCGCGCTGATGACGGCGAGCGCGGGCGACCGCCACGCGTGTGGCGGAATTCGTCGGTAGACCGCCGCGAGTGCGATTCCCCAAAGCACAGCCGGTGTCGCGGCCCAGATGCGATTGAGGATGTAGTAATCGAAAAACCGGTCCTCCGACATCAGGGCAGTGACCGTGCCGCCCAGCAGCGCGATCCAAAATATAACCCTTTCCAACCAAGGCTTTCCAACCATGAGCTGTCCGACCGCGAAGGCGAGGAGACTGAGTACGAACAGGAACGGCAAAAACCACAGGTGATGCGCCGAACCGCTGATCAGCACACCCGGTTCGATCGGCACGCGATCCTCGCCGGTCAGCAGCGAGTGCTTCAGGTTGCGGATGAGCAGGTAGATCGCGGTCCAGATCAGGAACGGAATGTAGATGCGGATGAATCGAGCGGCCGCGTAGGGCGCGAAGCGACGATCCGGTTTTCGCCGCAGGCTTTCGATCGTCATCAGGATCGACGCCGCGACAAAGAAGGGCACCGCAAACGCCGCCAGCGAGCTATACGGTTTGAGCTGCGGTGATTCAGGCGTGTGTTGCCAGATGATCGCAATGGCGGCGAGAAACCGCGCCGCGTCGAGTGCGACGAGGCGCGCAGGCGATTGCGTTGAGTCGACCGGGGGCGGATCGGATGCGTTCTTCAGGATCATGCGACGGCGGGCGATGATGCACGCAACCACCGCGCGCAGCAAGCGCCGGTGAATGTGGCGCGGGTGCCAACATTCAATTGGATTCCAGTTTCAATCGCGTTACCATCGCGGCACCGTTGCATTGGCTCGGCGGCGGCTTACATCTGGCGAGTCACGGACGATCAAATCGCTTTGGGGAATCGGAATGGCAATGACATGTCCACACTGTGGCGCCGCGAACGCGGTGGCCGGGGCGTTTTG
>JACMJD010000663.1 GCA_014380825.1 Phycisphaerae bacterium
CAAACGTAGCACGACGACGCCCGATGGGCTACAACTCGAATTCGTGCAACATCACACCGATGAACAAAAACTGCCGATCGGAAAAGCGCTTGGCCGAATCCCAAGCGGCGTGTTCGTGCTGACGGCGGCGCACGACGGCGAGCGCATGGCGATGCTTGCAAGCTGGGTGCAGCAGGCCGCGTTCGAACCGCCGGCGATTTCGATCGCGATCGCGAAGGGTCGGCCGATCGCGAAGCTGATTCGCCAGAGCGGGCTCCTGGCCGTCTCGATCGTCCCGGAGAACGACAAATCCCTGATGAAACGCTACGCCCGCGGCGTGAAGGATGGCGAAGATCCGTTCGCCGGCGTCGCGGTGAGCCAATCACCTGCAGGCGTGCCGATCCTGTCGGGCGCGCTGGGTTGGATCGAAGCGAAGCTGATCCAAACCTGCGACTTCGGCGCCGATCACGAAATCCTGGTCGGCCAAGT
The DNA here is from genome assembly GCA_014380825.1 of Phycisphaerae bacterium. Next base: position 469 of record JACMJD010000663.1, read on the forward strand.
CACGGCTGCCCAATTGCTCCGTGACGGTACGGCGTTTACTCATCAGCGTGGTAATGGATTCCATTACTAAGAAAAAATAGACCGCCAAGACACCAAGAGCACCAAGAAGAGAATATCAGAACTCAATTCTTGGTGTCCTTGCTGTCTTGGTGGTTGATCCGTTATCCGTTTTGATGTTATGGCCCCGCCACTCCGTCCAACCAAGCAGCAGTTGCTCGACGCGCGGGACAAGCTGGTTCCGGATGTGATCGCGCCAAAACTGAGAGTGCTCTTCTCCGGCATCAATCCCGGCCTCTATTCCGCCGCGACGGGTCATCACTTCGCGCGGCCTGGCAATCGGTTTTGGCCGGCGTTGTTTGCCGGTGGATTTACGCCGCGACAGTTGTCGCCGTGGGAAGAGAATGAGTTGCTCGATATGAAGATTGGAATCACCAACATCGTGAAGCGAACGACCGCGACGGCGGATCAGCTTGATCGCGATGAGCTGATTCGCGGCGCGAAGCAGTTAATCGCGAAGGTCAAGCGGTACGAGCCGGAAGTGCTCGCGATCGTCGGTGTCGGCGCGTATCGAACCGCATTTCAAAAACCCGATGCGCAGCTTGGCCTGCAGCCCGAGACGATCGGTGCGACGCAGATCTGGTTGCTCCCGAATCCCAGCGGCCTAAATGCTCACTATCAGCCGGCCGACCTTGCGCGGCTGTTCAAGGAACTTCGTCGATTCGTCAATCGACGATAGCATGTGCCGCCATGATTCTTGCGGGTGACATCGGCGGCACGAACACGCGACTGGCGATCTTCACGACAAAATCTGGACGGCTGGCGATGCGCGAGCGGCGCGATTTCAAGAACGCCGGACGCAGCGCGCTGGCGCCGATAGTAAAAGAATTTCTGGAACCGTTGTCGCACAAGCTCAAGATCGCCTGCTTCGGCGTCGCCGGGCCGGTGAAGTTGGGACGGGCGACGATGACGAACTTGAAGTGGACGATGGATGAAAAGAAGCTGGCCAGCGCACTGCGGGTTCCGCGCGTCGCACTAATCAACGATCTCGTTGCGCATGCCGAAGGCATCAACGAACTTCGGCCGAAAGATACCGTGACGTTGCATCGCGGCACGCCAGCGCCGCGCGGCAACCGCGCGATCATCGCGCCCGGCACCGGTCTGGGCGAAGCGGGGCTAACCTACGACGAACACTCCGATGATTACCGCGCGTTCGCATCCGAAGGCGGGCATTCGGATTTCGCACCGACCGACGATCGCGAAGTCGCGCTGATGCGATTCGTCCGAGATCGCCTAGGCCGGTGCAGTTGGGAAGACGTGCTGAGCGGGCCGGGGCTGAAAAACATCTACGAGTTTCTCACAACGCCCGGAGAGTTTCAGATTGAGAGCGCGCAGCCGGGTCGCGAAACCAAGCCCGCAGAAATTTCAGGCGCGGCCGTCAGCGGCGAATGCCCCGCATCGATCGCCGCCGTCGAAATGTTCGCGACGTTTCTTGCCGCCGAGGCCGGAAACCTGGCGCTCAAAATGCTCGCGACCGGCAGTATCTACATCGGCGGGGGAATCGCGAGTTACATCCTGAAGTTCCTCAAACAGCCGCGCGTGCATGATGCGTTCGTGAAGAAAGGTCCGCCGAGCATTCAGAAGCTGCTGGATCGGATTCCGATCCACGTGATCACGTCGAATGACGGCGCGCTATTCGGCGCGGCGCACTTCGCGCAGCGGTTACTGGGTGAAGTGCGCGTGAAGCGCTAGCAGTTGCAGGTTCATCGTGCGGTGCATGCCGAGTTTTCCGATTGGCGTATCGACGGTCGGCATCTTCGCCGTGTCGGCGCCGATGATCAGCACTTTGTCCTTGATCGCCGCATCGGGCGTTTTGCCGTTCACAAAATCGATAAACGAAATGGTCTCGACCCGATCCGCCTTGGGGAACTCGATCGTGACGATGCTCTGCTCGTCGAGCTCGAGAGATTTGTCATTGATGCTCATCTCGCGTCCGGGCGTGATTAGCGCGCCGTCGTTGAAGGCGAGCTCCATGCAGATCGTCCAAAGCGATTTGACGTACGCGCCGCGATACGCCTCGACGATTGGAATCTTCTCGATGCTGCCTGTTCCATCTGAGAACCCGATGTCCGCGGCCGGCTCGGCGAAATCGGGAATCGGAATCCACGCGTTCTTCCCGCCGATCGCTTTCGCCTGACCCTTGGCGAAGCGCATGATCTGGAACCGAATTGGCAGCGGGTTAGGCTCGCCAGCTTTTTCTGCTTCACCTGGAATGCATGCGGGCAGCACCACCGGAATCTTCCGCATCGACGCGGCCAACGCGCGATCGCCGGCTTCGGATTTCGGTTTGTCGAGATAGAAATTCAGCACGACCGCCCGCGCTTTCATTGCCGCAGCTTGATCGACCGCCTTGGCGAGAATCGCGCGATCAAACGGAAACTCGCCAAGCGCGGCTTCGGTTCTGGGGTCAATCATGACGAAGAGGAAGGGAGACTTCTGGCCTTGAGTAGCTTTCGGATCAGCGCTAACCGGAGTGCATATGGCAATGATCGCAAGCAGGGCAACGCAGAAGATTGTTGCGAAGGCGACTCTCATGTCAGATCAGCTTCCGCCAGAACGCACTCCCAAAGGTGCGACACCCCCAACTGTTTTGACCAATGCCCGATATGTGCTCGGTCGAGTGGCGCGTGCTGATTCTCGTAGATTCGCAACACATCGTTGAACTGTTTTTCGCTGAAGCCACACATCTCGCACCAGCGCAGCTTCGCCAAGACGTGTCTTCCGGTTGTGAGATGTACACGTCGACGCCAACAATTGTTCGCTTGTAGCGTCGGCCGAAACACTGTTGATCAAAGGGATCAGGCTTCAAGATCCAGAAGTCAATTTTGTCTCCACCGATGTTGTCGAGCAAGTTGAACATGCCGTCTTGTATCGGGATCGCTTCGCGAATCGAGACTTCATCCAGATAATACTCCGGTGCTGGAAAGTGCAGCGCGAGAATCGACGCGTGGGAGGGCGTGATCTGCACGACAAGATCGATATCGTGCGACGATCGTGGCTCACCTTGGTAGCTGGACACCAGTGAACCAGTCGCCATGTATGCGATCCCCTGCGAATCGAGAACCTCGATTACTTTTCTCAATAGTTCCGGTTGTGACATCGTGCCAGCCGTTTCAGTGCTAGTCGATGAAGCTCGGATTCGGACAGTTCGGGATGTCGATCGCGCAGGCCGTCGAGGAAAACCTGCTTGGCAAACTCAGACAACTCAAATGCTTTCTGCACTTTTTGATCGGGAGTCACTCCGACTTAGCACATCCAGGTACCGTCGATGATTTGGACGTGGCTTCATTTGCATGATGAGTCGCCAATTGTATCGCGGCGGGACGGTCCCAGCATCATCGCAACCCAACGTGCTTGCTCCATTCCCGATACGCCGCCGGCGAGATTTCGCTGGGCTTGATTTCGCTTCGGCCGCCCCAGAAGACGTTCGTGTAGCTGACTTCGATGCCGCTGTCGGTCAGGTGTTCGTCAATGGCGCGTTTGTGGGCGAGGACTTTTTCCTTTTCGGTTCCGTGGGCGACGCCCATGATGTTGACGTGGTTGAACTCGGGGCCGCCTTCGCGCCAGTAGGCGTGGGTCATGATGTGGAAGCCGCCGACCTGTCGGCCCGCGTCGAGTTCTTTTCCTGCGGGAACCGCCCAGTGGAAGAGCGCGTTGAAACGGGTGACGCGCTCACCGGTGGTTAGCGGTTTGACGTGCTCGA
>JACMJD010000664.1 GCA_014380825.1 Phycisphaerae bacterium
CCAGAAGCGCCAGCCGAACCAGCACGACGCTGTCGGCGCGCACGTGACAGCGTTTTTTGCCCGCCTTGATCAGCCCGTTCAATCGCATCAGGCCGAACATCTCGTGGGCGCCGTGCAGACGATGATTGACGCGCACGAGCCGGCTCAGCCGCACGTGCGGTCGCGGGTCGGCCAGTTCGAGTTCATAGTCGTAATCGCGGATGAGCTTGCCGTCGGCATCGATCGAGCGCGTGCGCGGATACGCGACGATCGCATTCGGATTCGCATCCAGCGCGGCCACGCAGATTCTCAGGAAGTCTGGCCCGCACACATCGTCGGCGGCGTTCCATTTGAAGAACTCGCCGCGGGCGCGATCCACCGAGACGTTGTAGTTCGCGGCGGGCCCGAGGTTTCGCTCGGCGCGCACGTACGCGACGCGCGGATCCGTGGCGACATACTCTCGGCAGATGGCTTCGGTGCCGTCCGTCGAGGCGTTGTCGGTGATGATCAGCTCGAAGTCGGTAAACGATTGCGCAAGGAGCGAGTCGAGGGTCGCGCGGATGAAGCGCTCGCCGTTGTACACGGGCACGCCAATGGTCACACGAGGCGAGTGGTGCGCGCTGCTGTACGATTGCATTTTTCTCTCACCAGTCCTTCTCAGGCAGAGCCCTACTTCAACCCGCGCGTCGGCGGCGGACAGTTTCCTCCTGGCGGCGCCCGGTGGGCGCGGTGCCGAACATCGCGCGTTGATCGGCGAAGAGCTTGTCGGACAACCGGCCCTGCGGAATCGCGACATCATTGAAGCTGATGGCCGCGTCCATTGGCAGATCGCGAAGTAGCGTGCAGCCTTCGCTCAGGCCTATCGGAAGCAGGTTATCCGTCGCTGCGGTGTCGGCGTTGTCGAGCGTGCCGTAACTCAAGTAACCGCCGATACCGTCGAGCTTTTCGCCCGCCTTGAGCGAGCGCTTGGCGATCGTGATCACTTCCGCGACCGGCCCCGCCAGCGGCGTGACCGGCGCGTCGCCGAACAGCACCGCGCGGGCAACGCTGTTGGGCGCTTCCAGCGGGCTGAGGTGAAACGGCGTGTAGAACGTGTACAGCGGGCCATCGCCCATCTTGTAGCACTTCATGTATTTCTGCCGGATCGGATTCTCGGAGTAACCGAGGATGAACACGCCGAAGCTCGGCTGCGCGCCCAGGATGTAATCGACCAGGCCGCCGTTCAGCAGCTCGTCCATCTTGAAGAGCTTGGGCGCCTCGTCGACGTGCGTGCAGCGCGGTCCGTACATCCCGCGCTGGCCGACGCGGAAACCGGTGGCGTTGGCGACGGTGGCCATCTCCTGGCTGATCTTCGTGCCGTCCGCGAAGCTCGTGATGAACTTCGGGCGCTGCCAGACGTTCTTGGCAAATTCAGCCTGCGTGGTCGGCGTGCGACGACAGTCCTGCAAGCTCTTGATGTTGCCCGCCAGCACCGGCTCGAAGCCCAGCGATTTCACGTAGCGGTGCAGGTTCATTAGCACGGCCGGCTGGTCGCCGTCCGCTTGGCAATACATCACGCCAGCTTGCTTGGCGTGGTATTTCAGGATCGGGCCCAGCGTCGCATCGAGCTCGGCGTTGAGCACAACCGCATGCTTGCGATTGTCGAACGCGGCCATGCAGACGCGGGCGGCGAAATCGATTTCTCCGGTGGCTTCGACGATTACATCGATGCTCGGCGCTGCGCACAGCAGCATCGCGTCACTGGTGACGGCGACGGATCGCTTTGCGATGGCGGTCTCAAGTTGATCGATTGACGTAACTCGCGTAAACGAATCGCCCTGTGCATTTCGCACGGCCTGTTCAGCTTCGCCAAGCGTGCGATTGGAGATCGCGACGAGGCGCAATCCCGGCAGACCCAGCAGCAGTTGCAGCGCGAATCCCTTGCCGGCAAACCCCGCCCCGACGAGCCCGACGCGGATCGGCCGACCCATCGCTTCACGTTCTGCCAACGCCTTATCAACGATAATCATGCGCTCACGCTCCTGTTTGCTCGATCGGCTCACGGATGGCGCGGCTGTATGGATGAGTCGCGATAGAGGGCGCGAGAATGTCCGATAAGCCTCGCCGTGCTAGGGAAGCTTCCTACGCTGTCGTTAAAACCGTCGTTCTTCGCCCCATTAGAATGCCTTCATTAGTATGCCGCGCGGGTGCATTCAGTTGCCGCACCCGTTTGGTCACATCAGGAGAACGCTTGAAACTTCACGCCGAATGTCGTGTTTTGGCCGCTTCCGTTGCTCTGGTTTGCTGCGGTCAAACCGTGATGGCTCAATCGACCCAGCCGTCCGAGCAGGAATTGTCCGATCAGATCCGCGCGCTGGAGACGCAGGTTCGGCAACTCCAAACCACTCAGCAGAACCTGGATTCCGCCGCGGTCGACGACACCGTCGAGCGCGTGCTGCACGATGCGGATCGGCGAAGCAAGCTGATGGCGGTCAACGGCGCGGGAATCAACTGGTCAAACGGCAAGCTGACGATTCAGAGCGACACCGGCGATTTCCTCCTGCACCCGTGGATGCAGTTTCAGTTTCGCCTGGCCGTCAACGCGCTTGATACGTCGGACGACTATTCAGTTGAGAACGGCTTCGAAGTGCGACGTTTGAAGTTCGGCGTTGATGGCAACGCGTTCTCGCCAAAACTCACCTACGCCTTCATCTGGGCGACCAGCCGCAACGGCGGCGGCGTATCGCTCGAAGAAGCGTGGGCGCGCTACGCAATTACGAAAGAATGGTCGGTGCTTGGCGGACAATTCAAAGGTCCGTTCGCGCATGAATCGATCGTCAGCTCCAAGCGACTGCTCGCCGCCGACCGAACGATCGGCGATGACTACTTCACCGGTGGCGACGATTTCGTGCAAGGCGTGGCCGCGATTTACTCGGTCGATCAATGGCGCGCGCTGGGGTCGCTCCATGATGGGGCGCGCAATAACTTCAACCAGGATTTCCAGGACTTTCCGACCAACAACGCCACTTGGGGCGCTGCCGGGCGCGTCGAATACAAATTCATGGGCGACTGGAAGAACTACGACGACTTTACGGCGCTGTCGACCAAGAACGATCTGCTCGTCGTCGGCGCCGCCGCCGATTACACCGAAGCGGGCGACACAACGTTTCTGCTTCACACAATCGACGCTCAATACGAGAACGGCCAAGGCTTGGGAATCTACGGCGCGTTCATCGGCCGCTACACAAAGAATGGGCCGGTCAGTCCGACCACGCCGACCGGTGCGGTCAACGATTTGTACGACTTCAGCTTCGTCGCGCAGTGTGCATATCTGTTCGAGAACAACTGGGAGCCGTTCGTTCGATACGACCTGCTGAATCTCGATCAAGACGGCTTGGCCGCGGGTTCGGAAAACATCGTGCACACGTTCACGGCTGGCGTGAACTATTACATGCAAGGGCACGATTCGAAGTTCACGCTGGATTTCATGTATCTCCCGAACGGCACGCCGGTGTCGGATGAAGGCGCCGACATCCTCACAAACAACGGCAATACGGAATTCGTTTTCCGGGCGCAGTACCAACTTTTGCTGTGACCCCGCGGGGTCGCTGCGCTCACACATTCTTAACAATTCATTGACGTGTTCTAAGCGCGCGACGGATACATCACCTCTACAGTCTGACTGAAGGGAACACTCGCCATGCGAAACGCGCACATCGTCTGTAAACTGGTCGCCCTGCTCGTCTGCTTCGGGCTCGTATCTACCGTGCGAGCGGCGGAGAAAGTGGTGAAAGTCGACGGTTCGAGCACCGTGTTCCCGATCTCCGAAGCGATGGCCGAGGAGTTCCAGAAGGAAAACCGCGACACGAAAGTGACGGTCGGCGTCTCCGGCACCGGGGGTGGATTCAAGAAATTCCTGCGCGGCGAGATCGACATCGCCGACGCCTCGCGCCCGATCCTCGAAAAGGAAGTGGTCGAAGCGCGCAAGAATGGGATCGAGTACATCGAGATCCCGATCGCGTTCGACGCGCTCACCATCGTCGTCAACCCCAAGGCGGACTGGGTCGACAAGCTCACGGTCGAGGAACTCAAGACAATCTGGCAACCCGAAGCCGCAAACAAGATCACGTCGTGGAAACAGGTTCGCGCCGCGTTTCCGGATCGTCCGCTGAAGCTGTACGGCGCTGGAACCGACTCCGGCACTTTCGACTACTTCACCGAAGCGATCGTCGGCAAGGCCAAAGCCAGCCGCCCCGATTTCACCGCCAGCGAAGACGACAACGTACTGGTGCAAGGCGTCTCGGCTGATGCCAACGCGCTGGGATATTTTGGCTACGCGTACTACGCCGAGAACACCGGGAAGCTCAAGGCCGTGCCGATCGTGAATAAGTCGGGGACGCCGGTCGCGCCGTCGCCGGAAGCGGTGACGGACGGCTCGTACAACCCGCTGTCGCGCCCGATCTTCATCTACGTCAACAAGAAGTCGATGGAGCGGCCCGAGGTGAAGAGGTTCGTCGAGTTCTATCTGCAGAATGCCCCCGCACTCGTAAAAGAAGTAAAATACGTTCCGCTGCCGGATAAGGCTTACGAAGCCGGCCTCGCGCGTGCGAACGCAATGAAGACCGGTTCGGTCTTTGGCGGCAAGGAAGCGATCGGCATCACGATCGAAGAGCTTTTCGAGCGCGAGCTGAAGCAATAGGGCTTCATGTCGACATTGGAATCGGCAATCTCCACGGCGCGCGATGCGGTGCCCGCGCCCGCGCGGACTTTCAAGCCCCGCAGCTCCGTTCGCAAATTCAAAGAACGCATCATCGAAGCCGTGCTTGCGGCGGCGGCGTTTTCGTCGGTTTTGATCACGCTCAGCATCGTCGGCATCCTCGTGTATGAATCGATCTCGTTCTTCCGTCACGCCGGCATCATTAATTTCCTGACCGACACGCAGTGGACGCCGCAGTTCGAAGCCGCGCACTACGGCATCCTTCCGCTGCTGGCGGGCACGGTCACCGTCACGCTCATCGCGCTGGTGGTCGCGATGCCGCTGGGCACGATCAGTGCGATCTGGCTGAGCGAATACGCGCCCTACCGCGTGCGCGAAATCGTCAAGCCGATGCTCGAATTGCTCGGCGCCGTGCCGACGATCGTCTACGGCTACTTCGCCCTGCTCTTCGTCACGCCGATCCTGCAATGGCTGCTCGCGAAAGTTGGAATCGAGCTGCCGGGCTTCAACATGCTCAGCGCCGGAATCGTGATCGGGATCATGATCATCCCGTACATCAGCAGCCTCAGCGAAGACGCGATGCACGCCGTGCCCATGCACATTCGCGAAGGCAGCTACGCGATGGGCGCGACGCGGATGCAGACGGCGCTGCGCGTGATCGTGCCATCGAGCTTCAGCGGAATTTCCGCCGCGTACATCCTGGGTATCAGCCGCGCGATCGGCGAGACGATGGTGGTCGCGGTCGCCGCGGGAATGCAGCCGCAGTTGACGATGAACCCGACCGAACCGGCCGCCACGATCACTGCCTACATCGTGCAGGTCAGCCAGGGCGATCTGCCGCATGGGAGCATCGGCTACCAGTCGATCTTTGCCGCCGGGCTCGCATTGATGCTGTTGACGCTCGCCTTCAACATCGGCGGATACATCCTCCGCAAACGCTATCGGGAGGCTTACTAGTGTCTCCGGCGGAAGCGACGAAACTTCAATCGCAGATCGCGCGGCGAAAGATGACCGACACCATCTTCGGCGTGCTCGGCGCGTTCTCGATCGTGATCGGCCTTGGCGTGCTGGCCATCCTGTTGATCGACCTGCTGCGCACCGGCATGCCGCGCCTCTCGTGGGAATTCTTCACCTCCTTTCCATCGCGGCGTCCGGCGCAAGCGGGAATTCTTTCCGCGTGGGTCGGCTCGATGCTCATCATGCTCGTCACGATGCTCTGCGCGCTTCCGCTGGGCGTGGCTGCGGGTGTGTACCTCGAAGAGTATGCGCGGAAGACCAAGCTCGCCGCGATCATCGAGATCAACATCGCGAACCTCGCGGGCGTGCCGTCGATCGTCTGGGGCCTGATGGCGCTGGGCGTGTTCGTCCACCAGTTCAACTTCGGCGCCACGATTAAGACGGCGGGCCTGACGCTGGGTTTGCTGGTGCTGCCGATCGTGATCATCGCGAC
>JACMJD010000061.1 GCA_014380825.1 Phycisphaerae bacterium
CGACCTGCGCGACGACGTGCTGATCGTGCTCCGATTCGATTCCAAACGCTCGCCAATACGGCGCGCGGCCAAGTTGAAGCGTCTGTTGGACGGTCTGATCGAGATCAGCGCTCGGCGCTTGCGGCAAATACGCAACGCGACGAGCCAGATCGCGCCGATGCCAATCGCGGAGCGATCGGCCTTCCCATTCGATCGATCCGGTCGCGCGATGTTGACCCAACAAAGCGCGGATAAGCGTGCTTTTTCCGCTGCCGTTTGGACCGATCACGGCAACGAGTTCGCCGGGCGCAAGTGAAACAGACACATCGCGCAGCGCCGGACGGTCGCCGTAGGCGAAGGAGATGTTGGAAGCTTGGAGCAAATCTATCATCGGGCAATAGGCACGTTGAGTTCATCGCTCTTTTCGCTTCCACAGCAGCAGTAAGAAGAACGGCCCGCCGAGCAATCCGGTCAATACGCCAACAGGCAATACCGTTTCCACACTGCTGACCGTCGATAATCTTCGCGATGCCGCGTCCGCGATCGCGAGCAAACCTGCGCCGAGCGCGGTCGACAGTGGAATCAATCGCCGTTGATCGTTGCCGACGATTAACCTCGCTAAGTGCGGGCAGACCAAACCGATGAACCCGATCGGTCCGCTGATCGCAACAGCGGATGCGGTGATCAGCGACGCGATGATCATCGCGAGCCAGCGCAAGCGATGGATTCGCACGCCAAGGCCCGTCGCTTCGGATTCGCTCAGCAGCGCGACGTTGAGCTGACCACTCATCGCGAAGAGGGCAAGCCAGCCGAGGCCGATGACCAACGCGGCGAGTTGCACTTCGCTGGAGGAAATTGTCAGGTTCGTCTGCAATCCGCCCACGAGCAGTGCGAGCGGCCCTCCCGGGCGAGCGGGGTCTTTTATGATCGTGTTCAGCAGCAGGAAGATCGAGCCGTTTACGGCGTTCACGATCACGCCGACGAGCAGCATGGTGATCGGTTCGAGTCGTCCGCGGCGCGACGCGAGGAGGAAAACGATCGCGACGGCTGTGAGCGCGCCGGCGAAGGCGAAGCCCTGCTCGCCGATCGCGAGGCCAACGGTGAACGCCGGGAGTTGCCAGAGATAGGCGAACAGCGTCGCACCGCTGCTGACGCCGAGCAGGTACGGGTCGGCCAGCGCGTTTTGCAGGATCGCCTGATAGACGACGCCCGCCGCCGCGAGCGCGGCGCCGACTAGCGAAGCGATCAGCACGGCATCCAGCCTGATCCGCAGCACGTCGCGATTGCGTGGCCATCCGAATTCGCCGGTGGATCCGACCGTGATGCATGCCGCCGCAAGCGTCGCCCAGAGCAGGGCGCTGACCAGCAACGTCAGGATGAGTCGCGAAACGCTCCAGCGCGTCATGGCCGGCCGATCGTTGTGGGTCGAGTTGTCGGTGATGATGGATGCAGGATTTCGGCGAATTGCTGCGCGACTTTTCCGAGCGACAAGCTGCCGAGCAGCACGTACGAATCGGTCAGGATATGCACGCGGTTATTTTTCACAGCTTCAACCTGCGGCACCGATCGCCAGAATTCTTCCGCCTGCTTCACACCCTGCGGCGGCGAGCTCGGTAGCAGCACAATGACGACATCGGGGTTCAGGGCCAGCAGCCGCTCGCGATCGATCTCGGGATACGAATTGTCGCCGCCCTTGAGAACGTTGTCCCCGCCCGCGAGCGTGAGAACATCGTCCAGATAATTCGCGCCACCAACGCAGGCCAGTCGCGAGCTTTCAGTGCGTGTGATGAGCGTTCGCACGCGCGGTTCGCCGGCCATGCGCGACTGCACCGCGTCCAATTGCTTTTTCAGCGCCGCCGACGCCGCATCGGATTTCGTTCGCTCGCCCAGCGCATCGCCCAGCTGATCGAGCGTCGCGAACAGGTCGGCCAGGCTGTTGTTCGTGATGTTTACCAGCTTGATCCCCAGCGCGCCGGCGCGATCTTCCAGCCCATGCGGCATCTTGTCGGGCCGAAACTGCACGATCAGTAGGTTGGGCCGAAGTTGCGTGATGCGTTCCCAGTCAATCGATCGATAATCGCCCACGCGCGGAAGGCGGTCGATCTGCGGTCGCGGCGCGTCCCAATTGCTCACGGCCACCAGATGGGAGGCGGCGTTCATGCCCAGGATCAGGTCCGTCGCGGTCGGCACAAGCGATGCGACGGTGGGCTGAGTGAGCCGCGCGTCCGCGCTCGATGAAGCCGATTTCGGCGCCGCGCGATCACACGAGATGAGACAACATCCCACCAACATCGCCAGCGCGACCGCCCGGCCGGCCCCCACCGCTTGCGACGGGATCCGAAAGATTTTTCGAAATGATGCCCGTGGCGCACGTTGACCCATCGCGCGCGGATGGTAGATTTGCGTACTGTGGGTGTCAAACTCGCCCCGAAATCGAAGGTAACACAGATTGGGAAGAACGGGCAACGCACTTTTGAAGAGCAAGGACGCGCCGATGACTCAGCAAACTCAAGACGAATCGAACGAAACGCAGACGCAGGGTTTCTTCACGCGGCTCGGCAGTTGGTTCCGTCGCTCGAACAGCGGGCTCGACGGTTCACAACTGATCGACATGCCCGGCAACAACACCTCGATCGAGACGCGCACCAGCTTTCTTCGCCCGTGGGCGCGGCGAGATCAGGCGATCAGTCAACTGCACGAAGGTTTCCACACGCTCACCGATCTGATGTCGACGGTGCGCGACAACCTCGAGCGGCAGAATCGCCGGCAGGAAGAGCTGGTTCAGTATCTGTCGCACCTGCCCGAGGCGCTTCAATCATTGCCCGAGAGCAATCGCATGCACGGCGAAGCGCTCAAGGCGATCCATCAACAGCTCGAACACCAGAACGGTCAGCAACAACGACTGGCCGACATTCTCGACAAGCTGAACACGAAGGGTCTGGAAGATCGCGAAGTGCTTGAAGAAGTTCGCGAGCGCGTCGAGACGATGCGGCAGACGGATCAGGCCATCGCCGAAAATCTGTCGAGCGTCGGCAGCGCCATGCAGACGATCAGCAAGAGCGGCACGACCAGCGCGCAAGTGCTGGAACAGATGCGCGACAACTTCGATTCGCGCGATGGTCAGCTCGAACGGATCCTGCATCGCCAGGGCACGCGCTTCACGACGATGCTGGCGATCGCGATCTTCCTGTCGATCGCCGCACTGACGGCGGTGGCGGTTGTCGGCTATCTCGTGATCAACGGAAAAGTCGGCTTGCAATAATCAGTTAAGCACGCGAATCTTTCGTAGCACGGGTTTCCCAACCCGTACTACGAAAGAACTGCTGACAGCGTTTCGATAACGTCGCGCGCGAGGACGCTTCGGCGTCCGAGCTTCTTGCCAGCGATTTCACCAGCGCGGCCATGCAGATGCACACCCGCGCAGGCAGCGTCGAACAGATCCATCCCTTGGCCGATCAGCGATCCGATCATTCCGCTAAGCACGTCACCCGTGCCTGCTTTGGATAGCGAACTGTCGCCGGTTTGATTGACGAACACGCGATCGCCATCGGTGACGATCGTGCGATGTCCTTTAAGGACGATGATCTGGCCGAAGTCAGTCGCGGCGCGCGCGGCGAACTGGATCCGACCTTCGTCGTCGATCGGCAAATCACGCTCGCCGATCAACCTCGCCAGTCGTTTCATCTCGCCCGGATGCGGCGTGAGCACCGCTTGAGCTTTGAACGCTCCGGGCCAACGCTTCTGTGAAGCGAGGATGTTGAGCGCATCGGCATCGATCACCATCGGCTTGTCGATCCGGATCAATCGCAGCACGCGTGTTTTCGACCCCGGCGACTGCCCGAGTCCCGGGCCGACCACGAGCACATCGGCCCTTTCCACCGCTTCAAGCAGCGATCGCTGGTTCGATGACTTGTCGAGGCCAAGCCCGATTAGTTCCGGTGTGATCGACAGCGCGCTGGCAAGGATCGCTCCGGGCACCGCGATTTGTACAAGTCCCGATCCCATCCGCAGTGCGGCCGTTCCTGCAAGCACCGGCGCGCCGAGCATGTCTTCACTCCCGCCGACGATCAACACACGGCCAAACAGTCCCTTGTGTCCGTCGATCGGACGTTCGGGCAACGGCGGTGGCGTATCGATTCGTTTCATGCGCGAAACTGACTGTAAGTAACGGCGTCCAGATCCAAACCGCTGATCAGCCCGGCCTCCAGCAACACGCTCGCCAAGCCAGCGCACATTGCGGCGTTGTCGGTGCAATACTGCATCGGCGGAAAGTAAACAGGAAGCTCGAAATCGCGTAGTGCTTCCCGCAGTCCGCGATTCGCGGACACGCCTCCGCCGATGATGATCGACTTGGCGTCTACATGCTCGGCCGCGCGTCGCAGTTTCTTGACGATCGTATCGATGCATGCCGCCTGGAACGATGCGCAGATGTCGAACAGTTCCTGCCCCGTCGGCGGTGGCGGAATTGCGCTGGTCGCATCGCGCGATTCGTTTCGCTTCGGCACGCCGCGCACGTGATACAGCACGGACGTCTTCAGGCCGCTGAATGAAAACTCGAGCGAGTCGCGGCCGAGCAGTGATCGCGGAAAGCGAATCGCCTGCGCATCGCCCTTCGCTGCCAGCGCGTCGACGATCGGACCGCCGGGATAACTCAGGCCGAGAATCGCGGCGACTTTGTCATACGCTTCGCCCACCGCGTCGTCGATCGTCGAGCCGAGCAACGCGACGTCCGTCCAACTGTTCACGTGATACAGCGACGTGTGGCCACCGCTAATGACGAGGCCCACAGCGGGCAGTTCGATCGGCGGCGCTTCGTTCAGCATCACGCTGTATAGATGCGCGTGAACATGATCCACGCCAATCAGCGGCTTACCGCTCGACCACGCCAGCGTCTTGGCGGCGGTCACACCGATCAGCAGCGAGCCGATCAAACCCGGCCGATATGCGACGGCGATCGCGTCGAGGTCATCGAACGTGCAACCGGCCTGCGACATGGCCTCGCGAATCACCGGCAGGATGCTTTCGATGTGCGCCCGCGAAGCGATTTCCGGAACCACGCCGCGATACTTTTCGTGCAGCGAAATCTGAGATGCGACAACGTTCGAACGCACGATCGTGCCATTGACTACGATGGCCGCGCCGGTTTCATCGCAGGTGGATTCGATGCCGAGGATTGTGGCCATTGTTTCGTACTCTACGGCTGCGTCGTTGGCGCAGTTGCGGGGGCGGTCGCCGGTGATGGTGTTGGCGCAGTTTGCGAATCCACCGGCGGCTTCTCGCCAGGCGGAGCAGCCTTGGGCGCGGGCTGCGTAGACGGCAATTGATCCGGCGGTTGCGCGGTCGAGTCCGGTTCTTCCGGCACAATCGGACGCGAGCTCGGCAAGATCATCGGCCCGCCACGCGGTCGATCCGTGCCGGATGGCGCCGTCGCTGGCGAGATCAGCGTCGCGCCCAGACCGCCCTTGCCTTCTTTCGACGCGCCTTCAAGCACAATCGAGCCGATCAGCGTGTCGACGGCGCGTTGAAGTTGCACGTCGATCATGAGTGGCTGCGTTGTCGGCCCGGTGGTCGCTTGCGTCGTCGCCTTGATCGGCTTGCGGAACAATTCACGATTGCTGATCTCGTTGAAGACTTTGCGTTCGGTTTCCAGATCCATCGGAACGACGATCTGCGGCTGAACGCCCCAGTCAGTCGCGTCCTTCTTCTTATGCACCAGCCGTCCGCTGGGCAGGTAGTAGTACGCGACGGTGAGCTTGAGCTCGCCCGATTTGCTGTCCAGCGGAATCACTTCCTGCACGCTGCCTTTGCCGTAACTGCGCTGGCCGAGCACGAGTGCGCGCTTGTTGTCCATCAAGCTGCCGGCCACCACCTCGCTGGCGCTGGCCGAGTGCTCGTTCACGAGCACGATCATCGGGAACCACGGCAACGCGCCGGAACCTGTCGCTTCAATTCGACTCTCCGGCCGATTGCGGCCCTTCGTCACGAGCAGCGTGCCGCGATCGACTAACATGTCCAGAATCTGAAGCGCCTGATCGAGCCGCCCGCCGGGGTTGAATCGCAAGTCGAGCACCAATCCGCGCATTCCGTTCTGCACGAGATTGCCCACGACCGGCGCCAGCGTTTGAAACGTATCAGGCGTGAACTGCGTGATGCGGACGTACGCGATCTTCGGATCATCACACACATAATAATCCCAGGTGTTGTCCTGATTTCGGCCGTAGCCTTTGACGGTCGGCAACACGATTTCTTCGCGTGTCATCGTCAGCTCGGCTTCTTCGCCGGTCGCGTGACGCACGGTCATCTTCACTTCAGTGCCGAGCGGTCCGCCGATCTTTTTCTGCACGTCCGGCATGCGGATGCCTTCGATCGATTCGCCGTTCACTTTCAAAATGATGTCGCCCGCCATCATCCCCGCCTTGGCGGCGGGCGAGCCGTCGATGGGCGTGATCACTTCGAGCTGGCCATTCTCGTTCTGATTGAGCTGGATGCCGACGCCCTTAAAGCTGCCCTCGAGCAATCGATCAAACGCTTCCTGATTGGCCGGCGGAACGTACACGCTGAACGGATCGAGCTCGCCGAGCATTCCGTCAATCGCGCCCTGACGCAGCTTCGACTCATCGACCGGATCGACGTAGTTCGACGCGACCTGCCGATGAATGTCGACGAGCGTCCGCATGAACGAATAATCATCGTCACGCTGGGCCAAGGTGCCGGGAATCGAAAACGCCAGGGTGGCGATGAGCACCAGACTGATGCTCCAGGCGAGCTTTTCACGGTTCATGAGCGATTACTCCAGATCGTCGTTCGCGCAGCGCGAACGCGATGAGCATTCTAGTCCGGTGATCGCGCATCTCCCAGCGTCCA
>JACMJD010000665.1 GCA_014380825.1 Phycisphaerae bacterium
CTATGCAAAGGCGGCGTCGGCAAGCTTGACGAGCAGGGCGTCGCGATCGTTCACGAAGATCCGGTTCTCGTCCGCGTTCACAGCGAATGTTTAACCGGCGACGTCTTCGGCTCCGGCAAATGCGACTGCGGCGGGCAGCTCGCCACCGCGATGCAGATGATCGAGACGGCCGGCAAGGGCGCGCTGATTTATCTAAGACAAGAAGGCCGCGGCATCGGATTGGCGAACAAGCTGCACGCGTATGCGCTGCAAGAGAAGGGTCTCGACACGGTCGAAGCCAATGAGCGCTTGGGGTTGCCGGTCGACAAACGCGACTACGGGATCGGCAGTCAGATCCTCCGCGATCTTGGCTTAAAGAAGCTACGCATCATGACCAATAACCCCAAAAAGATTTACGGCATCGACGGCTTTGGCCTGCAAGTCGTCGAAGAAGTCCCGATCCGCATCGAGCCGGGGCTGCATAACCAAAAATATCTGGACACGAAGAAACTGAAACTGGGGCACAAGTTGTAACCGGCCCGTGCGGGTGTGCATCGGTTTGACGATTCAGGATCTCTTCGTGAGCCTTCTTGTCCCGTTCGTGCCTTCGTGGCAATGGCTTTCCTTTATCGCGACCCCTCTTCGCAAATTGACACCCGCCCGCTCTCTCCCGTAGCCTGATTCGCGCCTTGGTTTTCAATCCTCATGACTTCAGACGCAGCGGCGAACCAATCCGACTCACAAGACAGCAACGGTAAAGAAAAGCCCGCGGCGCTGGCGATGTTGTCGGGCGAGCGGCCTCGCAATGTGGGGTGGTTCGGAGCCGCGGGATTGTTGTTTGGCGATTGGGGAACCAGCCGGCTTTACGTGCTGGGCCTGGCGTTTCTCGTCGCGGGGCGAAGCAGCTTCTGGCTGATCGCGGCAATGAGCCTGCTGATCCTGGCCGTCGGTTGGGCGTACACGCAGATTTGCCGGATTTATCCCGACGGCGGCGGGGTTTACACGGCGGCGAAGAGTCGCAGCCGGTTGCTCGCGGTCGTCGGCGCGCTGCTGCTGTTCGCCGATTACACCGTCACTGCAAGTTTGAGCGCCATTGAAGCGTTTCACTATTTCGGGCTTGGTCAACACTCTGCGCATGTCGAGACGGCGGTCGATGCAGGCGATGCGATTCATCTTGATCGCGACGAAGGCCCGGCAACGCAGAAGGAGTCGCTGTTCGAACTTCGCAGCCCGGGTCTGTGGGCAATCATCGCGATCCTGGTCATCGGCGCGCTCAACTTGCTCGGCCCGAAACACACTGCGGCGTACGCGGTCTTCGCCGCCGTCGGAATGATGGCGATCACACTGCTGGTCGTCGCGTTCGCGTTGCCGAAAATCGATTGGCAAAATATCGACTTCGGCCGGGTGAATCATCCGCCGCTGGAGATGTGGCAGGCGTTCGTCTTCATCGTGCTGGCGCTGTCGGGCGTCGAAGCGATCGCCAACCTCACCGGCGTGATGAAGAAGCCGGTCTACCAGACCGCGCGAAAGAGCATTTGGGTCGTCGCGGCCGAGGTGGCGGTGTTCAACCTGCTGCTGTGCATCGCGATGATCGCGATCGTTCCGCTGTCCGCCGAGGCGCACAAGGAAGACATGCTCGCGTACATGGCGCAGCACTACATTCCGTGGCGCTGGGGCGAATGGTCGGTGCGAATCATCGGCGGAATGCTGCTGCTCAGCGCGACCAACACGGCGGTCAACGGGCTGATGAGCATCGTGTACGTGATGAGCCGCGACGGCGAGATGCCGGCGATCTTTCAGAAATTGAACGGCTTCGGCGCCCCGTGGGTCGGCGCGATCGCGGCGGCGGGTGTGCCGGCTGCCGTTCTGTTGTTCGCGCACGATCTGACGACGCTCGCATCGCTGTACGCGATCGGCGTGGTCGGCGCGGTGGCGATCAACTGCTCGCTCTGCGCCTTTCATCCGCGACTGCGCAAACTTTGGCGCAAAGGCGCGATGTTCCTGCTGGCAGTCCTGCTGATCGCGATCTGGATCACGCTGGCTTTCACGAAATTGCACGCGCTGGTGTTCGTGCTGGTGGTGCTGGCGATCGGATTGATCCTCCGCCGCCTCACGCAACTGCACGCCAAGCGTCGGCCCAAGCCGAGCCTGCTGCGGCAGGCGATCATCGAACAACTCACGCCCGAGGCGCTCGCCAGGCCCAAGCTCCTGCTCGCCACCGCCGGCTCCGATACTATGGCCAAGCCCGCGCTGGAGCAGGCGCGCATGGAAGGCGCGGCCTTGGTCGTCTGCTTCGTCCGGCAGGTGGCGCTGTCGTACAAAGTTGAGGCTGAAACGCAGCTCACGCTGGACACCGATCCTGCGGCGCAGGCACTCTTCGCCGACTTCCTCGCCCACGGCCACGAATATGGCGTCCCCATCATCCCCAGCTACGACACCGGCCCCAACAGCGCCGAGCTGATCGCCGAAACCGCTGCGATCAACGGCGTGAGCCGAGTGCTCATCGGCACCAGCCGGCGCGGCGCGCTGCACAAGGTGATCAAGGGCAGCTTCCAGCGACAACTGGAGGGCCTGCTTCCGCCGGATATTCACGTGCAGGTGCTGGGCGAGGTTGAGCCGAAGTCGCCGGCGGTGCGTTAAGTGTGAGTCCTTAGATTGGATTGGTTATGACCGATCTCGTTTGAAACTCGAGACGGATTGTCGTCCTAAGGTACTCCGAAGGATCTGGCGAACTTGTGAAGGCCAGCCAGGTGCTTCGGAGTATCTCAGCATGACATTGCTACGCGGATGCGTAAACATCTAGTGGCGCGAAGGTTAGTGACGCAGCGGCAACTCCCGCCCACCACCACGCGAACCCCCGATTGACACCCGCCCGCCTCTCGATCACGCTATTACCCAACAATGTGACCGCCGAGTCTGATCTGTCGCGAAGGTGCGTCGGATCAGGGCGGGGGAACCAAGGGTGTCGGTTGCGTCGTCTGCCGGCACCGGGGGCGAAGAGGCTCACAAAAGCCTCAGGCCACTTTCAAGGCCCAGCCCGTCAGCTAACCCCGTAGGCAACTGAAAGGGCACAACGTAGCTCTCCGCCAGCGGCGCGCTCGATTTGTTCGGTCGCGCCGACCTTCCGCGAAGCTCACGCTGTGCGATAGACGAGATCGTTCCATCCGACTAATCGTCCGCGCGCGCGTTTTCCAAATCGCGCTCGCGGCCGTGGCGGATGCACGTCTCAACTTTGGAAAGCGTCGGTATTTTCATGTTCAGTGGTGAGACCTCGGCCGTGTCCAACGGCCGCGCCAAACCGGAGTCGCTGGCGATGCTTGCCGGCGAACGCCCGCGAAACGTCGGATGGATCAAAGCAGCCGCGCTGCTGTTCGGTGATTGGGGAACCAGCCGACTTTACGTTTTAGGCCTTGCGTATTTCTTCGCGCTGGGCACCAGCGTTTACCTGATCGCGGCGATGAGCTTGCTCATCCTGGCGGTCGGTTGGGCGTACACGCAGATCTGCCGCATCTACCCCGACGGCGGCGGCGTTTACACGGCCGCGAAGCAGAAGAGCCGCACGCTCGCCGTCATCGGCGCGCTGCTGCTGTTCGCGGATTACGTCGTTACCGCCAGCCTCAGCAGTCTCGACGCATTTCACTATTTCAAAGTCGGCGACGCCACGACGCTCTGGTCGCTGCAATCTCCCGGAATGTGGGCGATGGTCTCCATCCTTTTCATCGGCGCGATGAACCTGCTTGGTCCCAAGCACACCGGCGGCTTCGCGATCGCGGCGGCCATCGGCATGATCTTCATCACGCTGCTCATCGCCGGCTTCGCGATCCCGCAAGTCACGTGGAACAACCTTACAACGCGCATCGGCGGATTCCACGAATCGCCCAACCGCATGTGGCTGCACTTCGTCGCGATCGTGCTGGCGCTTTCCGGCGTGGAAGCGATAGGCAACCTCACCGGCGTGATGAAGCGCCCGGTCGCGCGCACAGCACGCAAAGCAATCTGGGTCGTCGCGATCGAAGTCGCGGTGTTCAACGTGCTGCTTGCGGTCGCAATGGTGGCGCGCCTCACGCCGGATCAACATGACGCGCACAAGGAAGACATGCTCGCGTTCATGGCTGGAACGTATGTCGGTGCGTGGGGCGAGATCGCGGTCCGCGCGCTGGGCGGGTTGCTGCTGCTTAGCGCGTGCAATACGGTCATCACCGACATGATCTCCGTGCAATATCTGATGAGCCGCGATGGCGAACTGCCCGGCATCTTTCAACGGCTCAATCGCTTCGGCGTCCCGTGGGTGCCGGCCGTGATCGCGACGACCGTGCCGATCATCGTGCTGCTCATCAGCCACGATCTGGAACATCTCGCCGCGCTCTACGCGATCGGCGTGGTGGGCGCGGTGGCGATCAACATTACGCTGTGCTCGACGCATCCGCGCCTGCGGCGCATGCGGCGAAAAATCCCGATGCTCATGCTCGGCATCTTTCTGCTGGCGATCTGGGTGACGCTGGCGCTGACGAAGCTGCACGCGCTGGCGTTCGTGCTGATCGTGCTGGCGTTCGGGTTGACCGCGCGCGCGGTCACAAAATACCTGGCCAAGCGAAAGGGAGTAAAGCCGAGCCTGCTGCGGCAGGCGGTGGCGGACCAGCTTCCGCCCGAGGCGATGTCGATGCCCAAAATCCTGCTCGGCACGTACGGATCAGACGGCCTGGCGCTTGCGGCGATGGAAACGTGCAAGCGTCGCGGCGCGATCCTGGTCGTCTGCTTCATCCGCCAGGTGAACCTGAGCTACAAGTACGACGGCGAGCAGAAGCTGACGATCGACACCGACCCCGCCGCGCTGAAGACATTCGCGCGTTTTCTGGATGCCGGCCACGCATCCGAAGTTCCCGTCCTGCCGGTCTACGACACCGGCACCGATGCCGCCGAACTGCTCGCGGAGAACGCCGCGATCTACGGCTGCGACCGCGTCCTGATCGGCACGAGCCGGCAGGGTGCGCTGTATCACCTGATCAAAGGCCACTTCCAGCGCCGGCTCGAATCGATCCTCCCGCCGGAGATTCCGGTGATGGTGATGAACCCGCAAACCGACGTCGCATGATTGCGCTGCGCCGTGCGAGGCTCCGGCGCGCAGCGCGCCGAAATGAAAAATCAGAAAAATATCCGTCGATCCTGATCAATGAGACGAGCTTCGCCGCTTGCGCTGCGCGCGCCGAGATGCTGGCGCGCAGCGCACTCAGGTATTAGGGAGCGCGCCTCTTTTTAACGACGGCCGCGACGTCGGTCTTGTTCTTTCACAATCAGCGATTGTGCAAATCGAAGCCAAAGTGAAGCTGGAGACGCGCGCGTCGAGCGACGGGGCGATTATGTAGAACGAACCCACCGAGATCGGCCGGCACGCGCCCATCGAAGTGACGAAGCGAACCCAAAGCGCGGTGTGCGATCGGCGCGAAGTAATACCGTACCACGGGTTTTTCAACCCGTGGTACGGGAAAGCGGGAGCGCGCTCATCGCGATTTGGCAAAACGAACCCAAAGCCCCAACGCTACGCACGGAGCATCATCATGCCGACCCAGACGACGCTGATGATGAACGCCGCGATCAGGCAGCGGTAGACGAGTCGCATGAAGCGGTCGAACTGCCGCGTGTTGGCGGGGTCGGTGCTGAGGCGGCGGAGGTACATCATCCGCTGGGCGATGCTGCCGTGGGAGAAATTGTTGGCACGCACCGGGATGTTGTTGACGACGGCCACGCGATGCAACGCCGAGGCGAAGAGGTGTGCACCGTGAATGCCGACATGCGTGTCGCCGTCGCGCGGTTTTTCGATAGCTGACGGTGCGGCGGTCTGCGCGTCGCGCGTTAGATCGGCGGCGGAGAGTTTGCCGCCTTCCTCGGCCAGTTCGCGCTCCATGATTCGGGCGGCGAAGACATCCGCCTGCCGTTCGAAGCAGCGGCTGAGCAGGCCGAACAAGAGGAAGAATGTTGAAACCGACAGCGCCAGGATGATCGGATCTTTCAGCCACGTCGGCATGAACGACAGATCGACGCCCATCATCGTGGCCAGCTCATCGAGCATGAGCATGGCGATCATGATGATCACGACGAACACGCCGTACCACGCGATGTGCCGATGCACGACGTGGCCGGCCTCGTGCGCGAAGACGGCTTCGATCTGGCGATCGGTCATCGTTTGTAGCAGCAGGTCACTCAGCAGGATGTATCGCACCTGCGGCAGCACGCCCATGACGGCGGCGTTGCCCATGTTGTTGTTCGTCTGCCAGAGCAGGATTTCCTTGTATCGAAGATTCGATCGCCGGCAGATCTGCTCGAGCCGACGTCGCAGCGGTGAATCCGGCAGCGGCTGCGTTTGCAGC
>JACMJD010000666.1 GCA_014380825.1 Phycisphaerae bacterium
ACCGACGCGCTCACGTACCACTTCCCCGCCGCCTTCCAGTGGCTCGCCACCGGCCGGCTCGGGCTTCTCGAGACGTGGTTCTTCAACCCGGCCAACACGTATTCGCCGCTGGCGGGTTCGACGTTCATCGCGTGGCTGATCGCGCCGATGGGCAACGACATCCTCGCCCGAGGCGTGGAGACGCCGGCGCTGGGGATGCTCTTCTTCGTGCTGCTGCAACTGTGTCGCGTGCTCGGCGCCAGCGTGCGAATCGCCGCCATCATCGCGCTGGCCGGTTGCTGTTCGCGGCCGCTGATCAACCAGGTGTTTCTCGCGAAGGACGACCTGTTCGTCGCCGCGTTCTTCGGCGCTGCGGTGGTCGCGATGACGAAGCAGCGACTTCAGGATCCGCTTGGCGCGGTACGGCTTGGCATCGCGCTGGGGCTGTTGTTCGCGACGAAGTACACCGCGCTGCTCGGCCTGCCGATCCTGCTGCTGATGATCGACGCCCCGCGCGGCGCCGGCTGGCGCGCGCGGCAGTACGCGACAGTGCTCGTCGTCGCGCTCGTGCTCGCCGGTCCGTGGTTTTTGCGGAACTGGATCATCGCCGGCAACCCGGTGTTCCCGATCGCCGTGAAGATCGGATCGATCACGATTTTCCACGGCATGTTCACGCCCGCGCGATCGCAGGCGCTGCGAACGCTCGCGGGGATCTTCAAGACGTTCACCGGCTATTCGGGTTTGCCCGCGCTGCCGATCTGTGTGATCGCGGTGCTGTGGATCGCGTCCATCGCTCGTGCGGGTACGCGAATCAAGAACGATCCGCTCGAGCGCGTGATTGCCCTGGGCCCGCTCGTCATGTTCGCGCTGTTTCTCGCGACGTCGCCGTACGCGGAGGTGCGGTTTGTATATCCGGCGTTTCTGATGATGTTCGCGGGCAGCGCGATTGCGTTTGCGCGTCCGCCGCTTGCGGCGTCGCAGATCGGTGAACTCGAATCGCCCGATCTGCGACGACGCGAGCGGAAGTTGCGCGCTGACACTCCGATCGCTCTACTCGCGCCGCTCGCGCTCGCATGCATCACAATCGCCACGAGTTTCATCCCTCAGTCGCTGATTCTGATGATCGAGCCCACGTTGTACGCGCTCGGCGTAATCGCTCTGATCGTCGCGGCGATCGAGTTCCGATCGATCTCGCTGTCCGCGCTGATCATCGCCGCCGTCGGTGTGCTCGCATTCGTGTACTGGCCCAGCTACGCGAAGCAATATCGCGAGGGCGAAGCTGATTACTGGACGGCGGCGTACGGTGATCTCGGACCGGCGTGGAAGTTCGTTCGGGACGATACGCCGGCCGGCGCGACGATCGCCTACACGAACACGTCCTTCGTTTATCCGCTGATGGGCGCGGAGCTGGATCGACAACTGGTGTACGCGCCGACTCGCGCGGGCGTGCGGACGATTCGCGATCTGGGCCACGTTGACGAGCGCGTCGCCGGCGAGCAGATCGTGGGACGCATCGCGGAGCTGACGTTCCATGAGCCGGATCGTGAGACGTGGCTCGATAACCTGCGAGCGCGCGGGGCGAAGTACCTGCTGATCGCCAAGCAAAGAGTGGGATCGAGCCCGCCGCCGGAACTGAAGTTCGTTGAAGAACCCTCGAGTTTTCGCCGCGTTTTCGACAATCCGGCGGCAGCGGTCTACGAAATTGTTCAGCCGGTACGGTAAGTTGGCTAACCATCGCGGCGGGGCGGTTGTCTGACTTGCCGGGAGCGGACCGAAAGGCGATCCGATGCGACGCGTCTCAATCTGCCTGGCGACGATGACCGTGCTGTCGACGCTCACGCTGCGCGCACCGATCGCGTCTGGTTCCGACGCCCGCGACCGCGCGGGCACAGCGCAGGCGCAACTCGATCGGGCGGAGAACAGCTACCGCCGCGCGAACATCGATCTGGGCTACGCGCGCGGCGCGCTTGGCGCCGCGCAGGCAGCCCAATCAGCAGCGGAATGCCGGCTGCGCGAAGCGCTCGCTCGATATTCCAGCATCGAGCGGGCGTCGTACGATCTCTCCAACGCAATCAACGCTGCGGCCACCGACGAGGCGAATCGTGCGGCGGCGAGGGAGTTGTCGGCGCAGGCTGCGTTGACAGCGGCGGACAATCGACTTACCGACGCGCAGCGGCAATTGGATGAAGTTCACGCCAAAGCGCTGGAAGCATTTCAGGCGACCGAGGAATTCCAATCCGCCGACGCGAGCTTTCGCGCGGCTGGGGATGCGATGGAAGTCGCGGCGGCGCCGGTGATGAAAGCGCTTCAGAATGATCCGAATTACGTCCAACTGCTCGCGCGCTTCAAGGAGGCCGATCGACGTCTGCGCGATCTGATCAACGCCAACTCCGGGCCGCAGCAGATCGACGTTGCACAGAAGGCACGCGATGAGGCGGACCGTGTGCTGCGCGCGTTTGTCGACGAGAAAATGACGGCCGATCCGGTTGCCGGCATCGCGCGTCGCGCGTTGGATGAGGCGGCCGCGCGGTGTGAAGAGTTGCTCGGAAAATTGGAAGAGCAATTCGCGCAAGATCTGGCCAACAAGGGGCTGATCGAAGTCGTCTCGATCGCCCGCGCGTCACGCGATTCCGCCGAAGCCGAACGCGCGAAGGCGGCGAACGATCGAGTCGGGGCGGCGGAGCAACTTCGCGATTTGCAATCGCGACAGGGCAAAATCGCGGGCGATCAGTCGGCCGCACAGCGCGACGTCGATCATGCCCGCACGGATCTGTCGCGGGCCGAGCAACGCGTGTTCGCGGCGCAGCGCAATTTCGGTGCAGCGGTGAATGCGCTGGGGTTTGCGCGGAATGATCGCGATGGCGCGTTCGCTCAGCTTCGACACGTGATCGAGCATGACGGGCGCGAGCATCGCGACCACGATCGCGATCATCACGATATCGGCGGCTCGCATAGCATCGTCGGCCATGATGCAGGTACTTCGCTGGGCGGGTGGATGCGCGGCAGGTTTAACGCTCCAGACGATCGCGGGCAGGCGAAGAACGATCGCGATCGCGAACGGGCGAAGCGCGAAGCGGAATGGCGCGAGCGCCGAGAGCAGGCGGGGCGTGATCGCGCGGATGAGGCGGTACGTGCAGAACGTGGTGCGGCAAAGCCGACCAAGGCGCCCGTTCCTGAGGGCGATCGGACAGCGCGCGAGCAGGCGGATCGTCGCGCGTCGGAAGAGCGCGCCCATCGCCTGCGCACGGAACGCGAGCAGCGTCAGCAAGCCGATGCGAAGCGAGCAGCCGACGCCGCGGATCAACAGAAACGGCGCGAAGCGGCCCAGCGCGAGACGACCGCGCAGCAGGCAAAGGATGCGGCCGCCCAGGCGCAAGCGCGGCGCGACGCGGCTCAGAAAAAGGACGAGCGCGCATCGCGAAATCGGGAGGATCAGCGCAAGCAGGCGGAGCAGGGCGCCGCCCGCGATCGCGAGGCCAAAGATCGCACCGCTCGCGAGCATCAGGCGAAGCAGCAGCAACGTGAAGTCGAAGAACGCCAGGCGAAAGAGCGTGAGGTTCAGCAACAACGTGACGCGAAAGAGCGCGATCAGCAACAGCGTCAGGCCAAGGAACGTGAAGCTGAGCAACATCGCGACGCGCAACAGCGACAACAACAGCGCGAGGCGAAGGAACGCGAAGCACGCGATCGACAGTCGAAAGAGCGCGAAGCGAAGCAGCAACAGCAGGAAGCCAAACGACAGAAGGACGAGTCGGAGCGCCGTACCCGCGATGCCGCCGAGCGCGATTCGGCACGGCAACGGGCGGACGCCGATCGCCAAGCCGAGAAGGCGCGGGACGAGCAACGACGTGCGCGGGAGCGCGAGCGTCAGAATAATGAGTCGAAGCGAGATGACAAACGCGACAACGGCGGCGGCCGGAAGGGCCAGTGAAGGAACAACTGCCTGTCAGGGGATTCTTGCTGTAGACTCCTCGCCCCATGCCGCCGGCATTATGCTATGAACTGATCCACGACGACTCGCCGCGCACCAGCGCTCGGCTCGGGCGCGTCACCACGTTGCACGGCTCGTTCGACACACCCGCGTTCATGCCGGTCGGGACGCAGGGGACCGTAAAGGGTGTGCTACCCGATCACGTCGCGGCCACCGGCGCGCAGATCATCCTGGGCAACACGTATCACCTGATGCTCCGGCCCGGCGAGAAGGTCGTCGCCGAGCTGGGCGATCTGCATCGCTTTATGGGATGGCCAGGGCCGATCCTTACCGACAGCGGCGGGTTTCAGGTTTTCTCGCTGGCGGACATCAACAAGATCGACGACGCGGGCGTGACGTTCAAGAGCCACATCGATGGCCGGATGATTCACCTCGACGCGCGGCGAAGCATGGAGGTTCAGAACGCGCTCGGGGCCGACATCATCATGGCATTTGATGAATGTCCGAACCCGCTGCACCCGCGCGAGTATCAGGAGATCGCCGTCCGTCGAACGCTCGCCTGGGCCGAGCAATGTATCGCAGCTCACGCGCGGCCGGCGGAGCAGTCGCTGTTCGGGATTGTTCAGGGAGGCACTGATGAATCGCTTCGACAGCTGTGCGCCAACGAATTGGTCGCGATGAACTTCCCGGGCTACGCCGTCGGAGGATTGGCTGTCGGGGAGGGGTTCGACGCGATGCTGAAGGTGTTGGATCTCACCACGCCGCTTCTGCCGCGCGACAAGCCGCGATATCTAATGGGAGTCGGCTTTCCCAAGGACATCGTGGCCGCCGTGCAGCGGGGGATCGACATGTTCGATTGCACATTGCCGACCCGCAATGGCCGGAACGCGTATGCATTTACGGCGCAAGGGGCGATCCGGATTCGAAATGCCCGCTTCGCCCGAGATATCGGACCGATCGAGCCCGGCTGTGATTGTTACGCCTGCCGAACTTTCACGCGCGGCGCCATCCGGCACTTTTTTTTCGCCGGCGAGATGCTTGGACCTGTTCTGGTTTCCGTGCATAATATCCGATTCTACCAACGGTTGATGGCGGACATCCGCCGGGCGATTGGCGAGGGGAGATTTGCAGATTTCGCCAGGAACGACGCACGCGCCGCACTGGGCGGCGGAGAGGTCAGAGGTCAGAGTTCAGAGGTCAGCAACGACGACTCTGTCTCTTCTCCTGAACTCTGAACTTTGAACTCCGAACTCTGAACTCGAACGCTAAGGATCCCACTTGAACTGGTTAGCAATCCTCGCTCAGACCACCGCGCCGACAACCACAGGCGCCGAGCCGCCTGCGCTGCTCAGGTTCCTGCAAGGCGGCATGATGCCGCTGCTGCTGGCGCTGGCCGTGCTTTGGTTCCTGATGTTCCGATCCAAGGGCGGCGAAAAGAAAAAGCGCGAGCAGATGCTCAACGAGTTGAAGAAGGGCGTTCGCGTGCAGACAATCGGCGGAATTCTGGGCACGGTGCTGGAAGTGCGCGATACGGAAGTGGTCGTCAAGGTCGATGAATCGACCAACACCAAGATGCGATTCGCGCGAAGCGCGATTCATCGCGTGCTGGATGACGACGCCAAGGCCGAAAGCAAGTAAGAAGTAACAAGTCAACCGACTAACAACGCAGAGCCGTTTCATGCCTACGCAATTTACTGGACGAATCGCGCTGATCCTGGTCGTGGTGCTGGGCGCACTGTGGCTGATCTTCCCGAAAGGGAATCTCAGTAAGCCCGACCTCAAGCCCGGCATCGACATGGTCGGCGGCACGAGCTTGCTCTACGAGATCAAGCAGCCGCCGGACGGATGGAACGATCCGGACAATTCGCTGGCGAACGTGGTGATGGAATCGCTGAAGAAGCGAGTCGATCCCAGCGGCGTGCGCAACCTGATCTGGCGCCCGCAGGGCAATACGCGGCTGGAAATCCAGATGCCGCTGAGCTCGACGTCCGGCCAATCGAAAGTTCGACGCGAGGAATTCTCCAGCGCGCAACGCGCGCTCGAAGCGACGAACGTTCGCGAGCAGGATGTGATCAGCGCGGTCGAAGACATGACCGGCCCGGAGCGCGCTAATCGGCTGACGACGCTTGCGATGGGCAGCCCGTCACGGCAGAAGCTGTTCGACGATCTGGCCGCCACCTTCGATGCGATGCGGTCTGCCAAGGCGCAGAACGATGCCGCCAGGCAGGCGGAAGCATCCAACAAGTACGACGATCTGAGAGATCAGATCGGCCGATCGAATCTGGCGTCGCAGGCGTTCCAGGAAATCATCGACGCCAAGCTCAACGTGCGCGAGAAGCGCTTGGCCGAGCTGAAGCAGCGCTTCGCCGATTTCCCGCCGCGACTGGCGGCGATCGACGAAGCGCTTGGCCGAGATGAAGCAGCGCTTCGCCGATTTCCCGCCGCGACTGGCGG
>JACMJD010000667.1 GCA_014380825.1 Phycisphaerae bacterium
CCACCGCGTCCATCGGCAAACTCCACCACGCGATCGTCGGGCTGGTGGCTGTCGCCGTGATCATCCACACGATCATGCACAACGGCGGGATCGCGATCAACATCGCGATCCGCCGAAAACGTTTCGCGGCGGCGAGATCCAATCGATAGGGCCGGCGAACGTTTTTCGCCAGATCGTGCGATCGCACGATCGCCATGAACGCGGTGCGGAAGAACGACAGCGGCGCGTTCTCGTCTTCTTCCCACGGGATCGGCTCTTCGCCAACGTTCCACCCAAAGCGCGATCCGCATTCCGGACAACCGACGCCCGGCGGCAGCCCGCGCAGGTTATAACCGCAGCTCCCGCACGGCTGATCGAAGTCGATCTCGCCCAGCGCCTCCGGCCGCCCGGGACGCGGCCAGAACTGGCGTCGCTCCAATGGATCGCGCTGATCGCGCATGACGTTCACACCAGTTCCAACAGCATCTCGCTCGTGCTGATCCGAAAGCCACAACTGCCAAACAACCCACGCGCCGCATCATTCTTCGCGGCTGTGTCGAGACGAATCTGCTTCACGCCCATGGCGCGAAACTGTTCGATCGCAAGCATCGTCATCTGCCGCGCGATGCCTTCGTTACGATATTCCGGCTCCACCCACAGGTCGTGGATGAAACCGAATTCTCTCAAACGATAAATCGGAATCTCGCGTTCGACCGTGCCAACCAGAAATGCGACGATGCGATCCTCGCGCTGCGCCACCAGAAACACGCTGCGATCATCGTTCGCGCGACTGGTTAACCAGCCTCGATACATCGAAGCGATGTCAGGCAGAAATCCATACTTCGCGGCGTCCCACGATTCGTGCAGCGCGCAGATCTTCTCGACCATGGGCAACACCTGCGGTACATCGTCGGCAGTAGCGGGGCGGATCGTCATGCACAATGAAGCATATCGCAACGAACGCATCCGCGTGAGACAATCGGGCTCGATGACGGTTCAGGTGGGGCACGTTCGCGCTACTCCCGATCGGCGGCGTTGACTTGCAACGATGTTTCCATTGTTGCTCCGGCTGCTTTGGTATCGAGAGTGGACGCCGCTTCCGATCCTGCTCTGGTCGTTCGTTCTGATCCGGATCTTCTGGCTCGCGCTGATGGTGTTCACCATCAGCCGGCTGACGCGGGAGATTCGCCGTCGTCGGCAGGTAGATGACGGCGAAAGAACGCCAGCCAGTTCAGACCCATGATGTGATTGACCGCCGCATCGTCGAACCCGGCCGATGAAAGCGCCTCGCCAATGCGCGGCAGGTCGGCGCTGGTTTGGATCTCAACGGGAATCAATTCGCGCCCGAGCCCGCCATCCATGTCGGTGCCGAGCGCGACGTGGCTCGCGCTGCCCGCGAGATCGCAGACGTGTTTGACATGCGCCACGACGTCCGCGAGCGACGACTTTTCCTGCGGGAACTTGTCGTGGCGAATCAGGAACTGCGTGCAGAGGTTGATGCCGATCACGCCGCCGCGACGCGTGAGGGCTTTGATCATGTCGTCGGTGAGATGCCGGTTGCTCGGCCCGCCGACGATTGCTCGGCAATTGGAGTGCGACGCCATGATCGCGTTGTCGGTCAGGTCCAGCAGTTGCCAGAACGCATGCTCGGCCAGGTGCGAGGCATCGTGAATCATGCCGGCGCGGTTCAGGCCCGCGACAATCAGCTTGCCCTCGCGCGCGAGTGGCCCGGTGTCACCGGTTCCACCGGCGTAGCGCGTCGCCTTCCACGCGAGGCCGACGATGCGAACGCCGGCATCGAAAATGGGCTGCACGTCGTCGCGCGATCGGATCGCGTCGCCGCCTTCCAGCAGGATGATCGTCCCAATCGGGTGCTCCGGCTTGGTCGGGAGGTCCGATGCTGCACAAACATGTTTCAGTTCACCGGCCGCGAATTGTTCGCGATACCAGGCCAACTGCGTCAACATTTGCGCGTGCGCTTCGTCGGAGTTGCGATAACCGTGATCACTGCCGGGTCGCGCCGGCTCGCAGAAGATTGTGCCGCAGATCAGCCCGACGCCGCCGGCGCGCAGATCCGGAAGTCCGACGGATGCGATCTCCGTGCCGATCTGCGACTGCTCGCTCGAAGGCTTTCGCACGTCGCGGCCACGCGCGACGTTGTAGGCGAGATCCAAGTGAGCA